>JANXLP010000530.1 GCA_025355125.1 Opitutaceae bacterium
TTTTCATCCGGGAAACCGTTAGCCCTCTCTTCAATTTCCATGTCCCTCAGCTACGAATCTTCCGGAGTACATTACGATCAGCTCGATGCGTTTAAGCGCGCGTGTCAGAAGGCGGCGAAGACCACCGCGCCGATGTTGGAGAGCCACGGCTATGCCGAGCCGGCAAACACGCGGGGCGAGAGTTGCTACCTGATGGAGGCGTCGGATCATTTTCTGGCGCACGTGGAGGAAGAACTCAACACGAAGAATCTCGTGGCGGATGCGGTGTATGCGCAGACCGGGAAGAATTTTTACCGCGAGATCTCGATCGATACGGTGGCGACGATTGTGAACGACCTGATCACTTGCGGCGCGCTACCGATCTCGGTGGCGATGCATGCGGCGGTGGGGGAGTCGGCGTGGTTTACGGATGAGGCGAGGATGCAGGCGCTCGTCGAGGGTTGGGCGGCGGGTTGCCGCAAGGCCGGAGCGGAGTGGGGTGGCGGCGAGACGCCGACGCTGCGCGGGATCGTCAATGCGGACGCCATTGTGCTCGCGGGCTCGGCGGTCGGTAAGATCGAGCCGAAGTCGCAGCGCATCACGGGTGACGTGAAGGACGGCGATGCGATCATCTTTCTCGCCTCGACGGGCGTGCAGACGAACGGGCTCAGCCTGTGTCGGTTGATCGCGGACAAATTACCGCAGGGTTACCAGACGCCGATCGGCCACGGCGACACGCGCACGTATGGTGAGGCGTTGCTGGCGGCTTCGGCGATCTACGTGGATTTCGTGAGCCAGTGTCAGCAGGCCGGGTTGAAGCTGAACTACGTCTCGCACGTGACGGGCCACGGCTGGCGGAAGCTGATGCGGCTCGATGAGCCGTTTGTGTATGAGATCACCGCGCCGCGGCAGGCGCCGGCGCTGTTTAAATTCATGATGGAGGCGGGGCCGATCACGCTGCGTGAGGCCTACGCGACGTTTAACATGGGCATCGGCTTTGCGGCCTACGTCGCGCCGGAGGCGGCGGACGCGGTGGTCGCGGCGGCGAAGGCTTGCGGGCACGACGCTTGGATCGCGGGCAAGGTGCGGAAGGACGGCGACAAGAAGGCGGTCGTCATTCCTTCGCTCGGGCTCGAATACGACGGTTCGACGTTGCAGGTGCGGTGAGGGGGCGGGGGAAAAGTCGCGAGCGAGCTCGCTCCCACAATCGGAGGTCGCGCTCAATGGGTGGCGCGTAAGGGGACGCCCTGCGCCTCGGTCAGAAATCGCGGCCGATGATGACCATGTAGCGGTTGGGCGTAGGGCCTGTATTGACGAGGCCGTGGAGGCGGCGGGGGTCGAAGATGACGCTTTCGCCGGCTTGGAGACGGAGGGCTTCGTTACCGATGGTGAGCGTGGCTTCGCCGGCGAGGAGGTAGATGGCTTCCGTGCCGTCGTGGTGATGCGGCGCGTGCGAGGCCTGGCCGGCGGCGACTTCGGAGATGTGGAAATGCAACGGTTCGCCGCGGAGAGCGTCGTCGATGGAGCAGCGGGCGAGGCCTTTTTTGGTGTGGAGGGTGAAGCTCACGGGGAGGGGGCGGTCGGTGCGGGGAGAGCGTGGGTTTTGAGGAAGGCGACGATCAGTGCGGGGGCTTCGACGGGGAAGGTGTGGCCGCCGGGGTGGATATAGGTGACGACGGGGGCGCCGACTTTGGAGGGATAGGTGACTTGGCCCTTCGCGGCGGGTTGGGCGGGACCGCATTGGTTGGTGCGGCGGACGGCGTCGATCATGCGCTCCTGCCAGGCGAATTTCACGAGGTCGTCGTTGCGGCCGGCGAGGTGCCAGACGGGTTTGGGTTTTAGTTTGGGCACGGCGCGGGCGGCGACGGCGGAGGACGGGGCGAAGGCGGCGAACTGGGCGCCGCGCTCGGCCCAGAGCAGGTAGGTGAAGCCGCCGCCGTTGGAGTGGCCGGTGGCGTAGAGGCGGCGGTCGTCGAGGCGGAACTCGCGGCGGAGGCTGGCGAGTAGGGCGTCGAAAAATTTCAGATCACGGTCGTCTTGCGCGCCGGCGGCGGACTGCCAGCCGGATTTTTTGCCCTCGGGATCGGTGAGGGCGCCGGGGGTGTTGAGGCCTTGCGGATAGACGACGAGGGCCTCGGGCCAAAGGGTGTGAAACGCCATCGTGCGCGCGGCGTGCCCCATCGTGCCGCCGTGGCCGTGGAAGACGAAGAGGACGGGCGTGGGCTGGGTTGCGGCGTCGGGTGGCAGCGAGACAAGGGCTTCGCGGGTGATGCCGTCGATGGTCCAAGTGCGGCGGGTGAGGGCTTCGGCGGCGGGGAGGGAGAGGCCGGTGCAGAGGGCGCAGAGGAGGAGGAAGGTGTGGCGGCGATTCACGAGAGAGCTGGGAACAGCGAACGATGGTTTCTCGCAAGACGGGGAGGGGTGGTGACGGGTTACAAGCGCAGCGGTTTCGGTCCACCCCGAGTTGAGGGGTGGGATGGCACACCTTAAAAATCTACGCCCTTTTTCCCCTTTGTGGCACGTCGCCGACTCTAAATCCTGAAAGCGACGCCGCACTTTGACCGCGCTCACTGCGGCACCTGATACACCTCCACCAACGCGATTCCCGTCGAACCATTCGCTCCCGCCACCTGCGCCGTGTAGGCGCCCGGCGGCAGCGTCAGGAGCACTGCGCAATCGTTGCTACCCGGTTGCAGCAAAAATGCGCCGACGCTCAAGGCCGCGTTGTTGATCGCCACCGCATCGGCGCTTCCTCCCGCGCTCCAGCCGGTGTTGACCCCGATCAGCACTCCCCGGGAATCGTAAACCGAGAGCACCGGCTGGCCGAGCGCACCGGTCAGCCCAAACGGGCTCAACCCGGGACCGACCGCGCGGATCAAAACCTTGCTGGGTTGGCTGCCGGTGGTCACGAAGCCGCCGATCAAAATACTGCCGCCCGTGCCCACCAGCGCCCGCTCGGAAATGTTTACGAACTGACCAGCATCGGCGCCGATCTCATAAACCTCGACGAGGGCGACACCGGTCGTGCCGCCGGCGCCAATGATCTGTGCTGTATACCCGCCCGGGGCGAGATTCAGCAACAAAGCGGCATCAGCACTGCCCGCAGCCAGCGGAAACGTGCCCACCGCCTGCCCCGCCGCCGCGATGTCCGGCGATCCGTTCCAACCGGCGTTGCTGGCGACGAGGCGCCCGGTCGCATCGAACACCGACAACACCGGCTGCGCCAGCACCCCGCCCAGCCCGAATTGGCTCAAGCCCGGTCCGACTCCACGGATGAGGATCGGCTTCGCCGCGCCGGTGTAGCTCGCCACCACGAAGCCCGCGATGCCGATGTTCGCGCCCGTGCCGACTTGAAAGCGCCCCGAAATATTGGCCAACCGATTCGCCAACGATACCGCCGCCGCCCCGCTCGTCACCGCCCCGGCCCCTGTCGTGACCGTCACCGTATAGGTGCCCGCCGTCGTCGTTTTGTAAGTGGACGCGGTCGCGCCGGCGATGGGCGTTCCGTTCAGCGACCACTGGTAGCTCATCGTCTGAAGCGCGACGGCGGCAACCTCAAGCGTGGGCAGCCCCGCCCCGCTGCCGAAAATCACGGCGGCACCCTGCGGCTGGGTGAGGATCGTCGGCACCGACGTGACCGTCACGCCCGCACTGGTAACGACCGTCACCGTCGCCGCCTGACTCGTCACCGTGCCGGCCGTGGTGGCCACGGCCACCGCATAAGCCCCCGGGGCGGTGACGCTGATGCTGGCAGCGATCGCGCCCGTGATCGCGTTGCCATCGCGGAACCACTGGTAGCTCAGCGGCAGCGTCGCCACAGCCGACACCGTCAACGTCGTCGGCGTCACCGCACCGTTCACATAGAGCGCGTTGGCGCCACTCGGCTGGGTGAGAATCTTTGGCGACGGCAGCACGGTGACGCCCGTCGAGGTCAACACGCTGACCGTCGCCCCGCTGCTCGTGACCGCGCCCCCGTCGGGTCCGACCGTCGTCGCGATGACCGTATAAATTCCCGGCTGCGTGGCTGCGAACGTGGTGTCGTAGGCGCCATAGTTTATGGCGGAGAGAGTCGTCGTGTTGGCCCCGGGGATCGGGACACCGTCGAGCGCCCATTGCAGGCTCACCGG
>JANXLP010000553.1 GCA_025355125.1 Opitutaceae bacterium
GGCCATGCTCAAGACCCCCACGATCTCCGTCATCGTCGGCGAAGGTGGCTCCGGCGGCGCTCTCGGCATCGGCGTCACCGATCGCGTGCTCATTTTCGAAAACAGCTACTACTCCGTCATCTCCCCCGAAGGTTGCGCCGCGATCCTCTGGAAAGACGCCGCCGCCGCCCCGAAAGCCGCCGCCGCGCTCAAGCTCAGCGCCGACCACCTCGAAAAAATGGGCATCGTGGACGAAGTCATCACCGAGCCGCAGGGCGGCGCCCATAATGATCCCGCGCAGGCCGCCGAAGCGCTTAAATACGCGATCAAGAAACACCTCAACGACCTCCGCGACCTCGACACCGACAAGCTCCTCGATACCCGCTACGAACGCTACCGCCACCTCGGCGTTTACGTCGAAGCCGGCGCCACCCGCAGCTAAGCTGTTAGCTTCCACAAAGGCGGACTGAAGTCCGCCTTTCCTCAAGCCGGGCGAATTTTCGCCCATGGAAAATCCGCCGCGAGATTACACGAGCATTACCTTGCTCCGGCCTCAGGTCTGAACGTTTTCTCCTCGCTCGCACCATGGCCAAAAAAGACTCCGTCACCGAATCACTGCTCGAAAAAACCATCTTCGCGAGCCGCTGGCTCCAGGCCCCGCTCTACGTCGGCCTGATCGTCGCGCAGGGCATCTACGTTTACCAATTCCTCGTCGAGCTCTGGCATTTGTTGACCCTCGTCATCAATGGCGTCCCCGCCGGCGGTCCCGACATCAGCACGACCACGATGCTCATGGTGCTTGGCCTCATCGACGTCGTGATGATCGCGAACCTTCTCATCATGGTGATCATCGGCGGCTATGAGACCTTCGTCTCCCGCCTGCATCTCGATGATCACGCCGACCAGCCCGAGTGGCTCAGCCACGTCAACGCCGGCATGTTGAAGGTGAAACTCGCCTCCGCGCTCATCAGCATCTCGTCCATTCACCTCCTGAAAACATTCATCGAAGTGCGCACGCCTGGCGTCGCCTTCAGTAACGACGGCGTGATGTGGCAGGTCATCATCCACTTCGTCTTCGTCCTCTCCGCTATCGCCCTCGCCTACACCGACAAGCTCATGATGTCTTCCGTGAAATCCCACGGCCCGGCGACGCATTGAGCGGCCGCCCTGGCGCTCACTGCGCCAGATCGTAGAGCACGAAGACCAGCACGGCGACGCCCAGTAACGTCACGACCGTCGAGCTGATCTCGAGAAATCTTACCTGCCGCCGCGCCTCGTCGGGCGTGAGTTTGCCATTCTTCACGTGCTCCTCCGTCGCCATCTGGTGTTGCGGCGCATACGCCCGCAGTGCGACTCCTGCGAGCGAAAGTAGGATCGCCGCCGCCACGCCTTTCTCGTCGAGCACCCGCGTCACTTCCGCCATCCATAGTGGCAACCATGGACCGGACGAGACGATGATCGCGGGGAAAAACATACTGAAAACGCAGTCGATGAGCAGAGCCGGAGGACTCGGCACTAAGACCTTAAGCGGACCGATCCGCTCCACCGCAAGCCTGCTGGAAATCTTCCGGCCGGTTGCGATTACCGCGCATTCGCGGGCCCACCGCGCGCCTCGCCCGCGCCTTCGCTCGCCGCTTCACGATCCGGCCATCGCCCGCGGAGGGTCGCAGCAGGTGAAACTTGGGTGACGCACCGCCTTGGCGTTTGCCGCCCGTGGCCACGCCCGCGGAAACTTCACTCGTGAATGCCACCCATCAAGCCGACCTCGCCATCGTCGGCGCCGGCATCGTTGGCCTCGCCCATGCCCTCGCTGCCGCGCGGCGCGGTCTCCGCGTGGTTCTTTTTGATCGCACCGAGCCCGCGGTCGGCGCCTCCGTCCGCAACTTCGGCCTCGTCTGGCCCGTGGGTCAGCCCGCCGGCGCCCGCCACGACCGCGCCCTGCGCAGCCGCGAGATTTGGAGCGAGGTCGCCAACGCCGCCGGCCTCCATATTGATCCAGCCGGATCGCTCCATCTCGCGTATCGGGCCGACGAATGGACCGTGCTCCGGGAATTCGCCGCCACGCCGTTAGGCTCGTCCCACGGCCGCACCTTGCTCACGCCCAAGGAGACCGTCGCCCGCAGCGCTACCGTGGAACTGAACGGCCTGCTCGGCGCGCTCTGGAGCCCCACCGAGGCCACGGTTGACCCGCGTCAGGCCATCCGGCGGCTGCCCGCTTGGTTGGCCGCCGCCCACGGGGTTGAGCTGCACTTTGGCACCACCGTGCGGCACATCGATCTGCCGAATATCGAGACCACGGCCGGCACCTGGCAGGTTAACCAGGCCATCGTCTGCAGCGGTCAGGATTTCGAGACGCTCTACCCGGAAATCTTCGCCGCGCACCCGATCACCCGCTGCAAGCTCCAGATGCTCCGCACCGCGCCGCAGCCAGACAAGTGGCACCTCGGCCCCGCCCTTTGCGCCGGCCTCACGCTCGCACACTACGACGCTTTTAAAAACCTCCGGTCCCTCCCGACGCTGGTCGCCCGCCTGCGGGCCGAATTCCCATTTCATCACGAGCACGGCATCCACGTCCTCCTCTCCCAAACCGCCGCCGGCGAACTCACGATCGGCGATTCCCATCACTACGGGCTCACCGTCGATCCCTTCGACCGCGAAGACATCAACACCACCATCATGGCCAGCCTCCGCGCGTTTGCCCGCGCGCCCGATCTCTGCATCGCCGAACGCTGGCACGGGGTTTATCCGAAACTCACGGACGGCGCGAGCGAGCTCGTCGTCGCAGCCGCGCCCGGAGTGTGGATTGTCAACGGCCTCGGCGGCGCCGGCATGACGATGTCGTTCGGCCTCGCCGAGGAAGTCGTCGCGCGTCTCTAAACGCGCGGCCGCTCGCCCGCCGCCAGCCGGCCCGAGATTTCTGCGAGCACTTCCGGACAGTCGGCGACCGAGTCCACGACATAGTCCGCACCCGCTTCCCGCAGCGAGGCGCGCGCCGTCGTCTCGCGCTGCGTCCGCTCTTCGCCCGACAACGCCGCCGCCTCGGCCGCGGAAAGTCCCAGCGCGTTGCCACTCAGCGCAAGGCCCACGGTCCACGTCCCGGCATTACGGCCCTCGGCGATATCGGACGGCGTGTCGCCGATTTTCACCAGCGCCCACAACGGCCGCGCGTTCAACCGGAGCGCGTTTGCATAAATCATGTGCGGCGCCGGTCGCCCGGCCGGCACATCATCGGGCGTGATGACGGTGTCCGGCGCGTAGCCCTGCCGCGCGGCGGCCGTGGCTACGATCTGCATCATGTCCCGCGAATAACCCGTGCTCGTTCCGATCTTCACGCCGTTTTCAGCCAACCACGCGGCGAACTCCCGCGCCCCGACGATCAGCCCCGCGTGGCCTTCCAGCTCGCCAAAAATCGCCCTCTCCAGCTCGGGATAAAGTTCATCCGTGGCCTCCTCCGCCCCCAGCGTCGCCAGCAGGGCCCGCAGATGATCCCGTTTCGGCCGACCCATTCCGACGCGCGCCTCCGCCGCGCTGATCGCGAGCCCGTGACGACCCAGCACGGTTTGCAACGCCGCGACCGGGGCGCGGCAGCCGTGGTCAACCATCGTGCCCGCCCAATCCAAAACGACGGCGGGAATGTGGGCAGAGAGTGAACTCATGGCGAAATCGGTGGGGAGGGTTTTGAATCGAGGAAAACCGCGAGTCCGGCGGAGACGAAGCTCACCGCTGCGAGCACGTTAAAACCCAACCCGTAGCCGCCGCGGTCGAGCAGGCAGCCAAACGCCGAGCCCGCGAGAATCCCCGCAAAATAGCCGACCGAATCGACGATGCCCGAGATCGTGCCCGCGCACTCCGGCCCGCGCAGTTGCACCGCAAAATATCCCCCGAGGAGACTATACGGCCCGAGCGCCAGAAATCCCACGAGCCCCACCGCCGGCACGATCACCCCCAGCCCGTGCGTAGCCAAGCTCGGCAACACCAGCAACACCGCCGCCAACGCGAGCAGATGCCCTGTGAGCAACCACGTCCTCGCCCGGGCACCGAGCCGCCCCACCATCACACCGGTGAAGATAATGCCCGCCGCTCCGCACAGATCGAACGGCGTCGAGAGAAACGCCGCCACTCCCGCCGAGAGCTGCGCGCCGCCTGTCGTCTTGATATAGTCCACCGTCCAGTCGTTGAAGACCTCGCGCAGGAGCGTCAGCGTAAAGCTCAGCGCCGCCACGATCCAGAAGCCGCGCACGCGCAGCAGTTCTCCCACCAGCGTCCAACTGAAGCCCTGCGGACCGCCTCCGGCCGCCGGTCCTTTCGCTCCGCGGTCCCGCGGCAGCACAAAAACGCACAGCACCAGCAGCGCCACCAGCACCAGCGACGGCGCGCC
>JANXLP010000561.1 GCA_025355125.1 Opitutaceae bacterium
GATGGGCGGCACCGGTCTCGCGCGCGAGGTCACGCTCGCGGCGTTGTCGCGCGGCGCGATCGTCATCTCCGCCAACAAGGCGCTGATCTGCGCGCACGGCGAAGAGATCTTCGCGACGGCGCGCAAACACGGCGGGCATTTCTTTTTCGAGGCGAGCGTCGCCGGCGGCATCCCGCTTATCAAGGCGCTGCGCGAAGGCCTCGTGGCGAATCGTTTCACGCGCATCTACGGTATCCTTAACGGCACGTGTAATTACATTCTTACGCAGATGGAGGAACTCGACGCGCCCTACGCCGCCGTGCTCGCCGATGCGAAACGGCTCGGCTACGCGGAAGCCGACGAGTCGCTCGATGTCGATGGTTGGGACACCGCGCACAAGGCCTCCGTCCTCGCGTGGCTCGCGCACGGCATGTGGATCAAGCCCGACCGCATGCTCGTCGAGGGCATCAGCCGGATTACGCCCGTCGATTTCAAGAACGCCTCCACGCTCGGCTACGGCATCAAATTGCTCGCGGTCATCACGCGTAATTTTGAGACCAACGAACTCAGTGTGCGCGTGCAGCCCACGCTCCTGCCCGAGGGCAACGTCCTCGCCAATGTGAGCGGCGTGTTCAACGCGATCTCGGTCACGGGAGACGTCGTCGGCACCACGCTCTACATCGGCCGCGGCGCCGGACAGGACGCCACCGCGAGTGCCGTCATCAGTGATATCGCCGACGCGGTTGCGCTCCTCCGCCACGGCAAGGGCGCGCACCACATGGGCGACGACGCGCCGATCCCGTGCGCCGATTGCCGCCTCGCGCCGCCGGAGCGCATCCGCGGCCGTTACTACGTGCGCCTCTCGGTGAAGGATCAGCCCGGCGTGCTCGCCCGCGTTTCTTCGGTGATGGCGAAACATCATGTGAGCATCGCGAGCGTCATTCAAACTCCCGCCGAGAGCGTCGGCGCCGCCTCGCTCGTGCTCACGACGCACGAGAGTGACGAGCGCGCCATCCGCGCGACGCTCAAGCACCTCGCCGGTCTGAGCAGTGTGCTGGGCGAGCCGGTGTTGCTGCGCATCGGCGATTTCAACGACTGAAGAAAATCAGTTGAGAGTTGAGCGCTGAGAGCGGAGAGCCAGAAACTCCGAATCTTCAGTCTCCGACTCTCGACATTGCCGACTCCGAAATTCTCAACCCTCAACTCTCAGCTCTCAACTCCTCCGCAATGGCCCGAATCGTCCAAAAATATGGCGGCACCTCCGTCGGTGACGTCGAACGCATCAAGAAGGTCGCCGAGCGCATCAAAGGCACGCGCGACGAGGGCAACGAAGTCGTTGTCGTCGTCTCCGCCCGCGCCGGTGTGACCAACGAACTCATCGCCCGCGCGAAAGCCGTGAACGCGAATCCCAGCGAGCGCGAACTCGACCAGCTCCTCGCCATCGGCGAGCAGGAGACCATCGCGCTCGTCGCCATGGCGCTGCAGGGCATCGGTGCCGATGCGGTCAGCTACACCGGCGCACAGGCCGGCATTTTTACGGACAAGGTCCACACCAAGGCGAAGATTCAGGGCATCAACCCGAAGCCCATGGAGGCCGAGTTGAAGGCGGGCCGAGTGATCATCGTCGCTGGTTTCCAAGGTGCTGACGATGAGGGCCGGATCACGACGCTCGGTCGTGGCGGTTCCGATCTCACCGCCATCGCGCTTGCAGCGGCGCTGAAGGCCGACAAGTGCGAGATCTACACCGACGTGGACGGCGTTTACACGGCCGATCCGCGCGTCGTGAAGAACGCGAAGAAAATTCCCGAGATCAGCTACGACGAGATGCTCGAACTCGCGTCGTCGGGCTCGAAGGTCATGCAGTCGCGCTCAGTCGAGTTTGCGGCGAAGTATGATGTCGTTTTTGAAGTCCGCTCCTCCTTTAACCACAACCCAGGCACCATCGTGAAAAAAGAAGTCTCCTACATGGAAAAAGTCGTCGTGCGCGGCGTCGCCGTCGATAAGGACCAGGCGAAAATCATCGTCAGCAACATCCTCGATAAACCCGGCTCCGCCGCGAAGGTGTTCCGCGCCCTCGCCGACGCGCACGTGCTCGTGGACATGATCGTGCAAAACGTGGGCCGCCACGGCATCGCGAATCTCACCTTTACCGTGCCGCAGACCGACACGCACAAAGCCGTGAAGGCGCTTGAGCCCGTCCTCGATGAGATCGGTGGCGGGCAGGTCGCCGTGCATGAGCACATCGCGAAACTCTCTGTGGTTGGCGTCGGCATGAAGACGCACAGCGGTGTGGCCGCGACGCTCTTCCAGTCGCTCGCCGACTCGGGCATCAATATCGAACTCATCAGCACCTCGGAGATCAAAATCTCCGTCGTGATCGATCTCGACCGCGCCGACGAAGCCGCCCGCGTGGCGCACGGGGCGTTTGAGTTGGACAAGATCTAAGGGGGAATCCGGCCGATATGCCTGCCGCGGCCCACGACGTCCGATTTTTCCGCGTGATGCGGTGCGTCGTGGCCATGGCGTTTGTGCTCGGTGGCTCCGTCTGGGCGGTCGAAGCGACGCTCAAAAATATGATCGTGCCGGAATTTGATGCGGCCGGGCGAATGATCCGTCGTGTGAAGGCGGAAACCGCGATCGGCGGCTTGGGCGGGAAGTCGCAGCTTAAGAACGGCGTCATCGAATTTTTTGAAGCGTCGGGCGGCGGGGATGAACAGGTCGCCACCCTAAACTTTAAAGACGCGGCTTATGATCGGGCTCATCAGACGGTCGAAGGCGAAGGCCGCGTTACCCTAAGTTCGGCGAAGGGCGACGTGGCCGGTGAAGGATTTTTCTACGATATTGGCCGCAGTCGGCTGCTGCTGAAATCCGCCGTGACCATCGATCACAACGGCGTGCGCGTTACCGGGAATTCCGGTGAAATTATCCTGGCGCAAGCGCCTTCGGCCAAGGAGGCCCTGATCAAAGAAGCGACGCTGAAAGGCGGGATCACCGTGAGTGGAAAGCTGGACCCGAAACTGGAAATTGAAAAAGCCGAGAGCGAGCGGGCGGTTTACACGGCGAATGACGAAATCATCACGCTCTCTTCGCCGATCTTCATTTGGAGGAAGGGAATTAAGGCGCCGGCGGAGTCCGACAGCATCACGATCTACGTCGGCAAGGGATCGAGGCCGGCGGGAAAATCGAAGTGATCGGGTTTTCTCATTTCTCCTAAAAACATGCGCTATATCTCCACTCGCGGGCAGACTGAACCGCTCGGGTTTTCCGACGCCGTGGCCACCGGGCTCGCGCCGGATGGCGGGTTGTTTTTGCCCGAGACGTTGCCGCAGTTTTCGGCGGCGGACCTGAAGCGTTTTGAGCAGTGCGGCAGTTATGCGGAATTGTGCTTTGAGTTTCTGCGGCGCTTCGCGACGGATATTCCCGAGGCGACGTTGCACGGGTTGATTGAGAAATCCTACACGACGTTTGCGGACCTGAACATCGCGCCGCTCAAGCAGCTCGGGAAAAACTTGCACGTGCTGGAGCTGTTTCACGGGCCGACGCTCGCGTTTAAGGATTTCGCGCTGCAGCTTCTCGGCAATCTCTACGGGCACCAGTGCGCGGTGCGGCGCGAGACGATCAACGTGCTGGGCGCGACCTCCGGCGACACCGGCGCGGCGGCGATTCACGGGCTGCTGGGCAAGCCGGGCACGGCGATTTTTATCCTCTATCCCGATGGTCGAGTGTCGCCGTTGCAGGAGCGGCAGATGGCGTGCACGGGTGCGGAAAATGTCTTCGCACTCGCGGTGGATGGCTCGTTCGACGACGCGCAGACGGCGCTAAAGGATATTTTTGGTGATCAGGCTTTCCGGCTAAAACACCGGCTCTCGGCGGTGAATTCGGTCAATATCGCGCGTGTGCTCGCGCAGTGCGTTTACTATCTCTCGGCGTGGCTGCGCGTGCCGGCGAGCGAGCGCGACAATGTGGAGTTCGTCGTGCCGACGGGGAATTTTGGCAACGTGCTCGCAGGGTGGCTGCTCCAGCAGATGGGCGTGCCGATCCGCGGGTTCAAGGTCGCGACGAACCAGAACGATATTCTATACCGCATGTTCACGACCGGAGAGTATCGCGTGGGCGCGGTGCAGCCGAGTCTTGCTCCGTCGATGGACATCCAAGTGGCGTCGAATTTTGAGCGTTTCATCTACACGAGTGTGGGCCGCGACCCGGCGCGGGTGCGCGAGGTGATGGCGACATTTAAGGCGACGGGTGCTTATCGGTTTGAGAATTTTGACCGTGGCATGTTTAGCGCGTCGCGTTGCGCGGATGCGGAGATTCCCGGCATCATCGCGCGAGTCCATCGTGAGCACGGCTACGTGGTCGATCCGCACACGGCGTGTGGTTTCAAGGAGCTGAATCCGGAGCGCGTGAGCATCGTGCTGGCGACGGCGAGCCCGGCGAAATTTCCCGAGACGATTCAGGCGGCCATCGGCATCGAGCCAACGCATCCGAGCTTGGAAGCGCTGAAGAGCCGCCCGGTGGTGAAGCACTTGCTGAAGGCGACGCCGGCTGTGATCACGGCGTTTATCGAGCGGCACGCGGTGTGAGCGGCGGTGTGCCAGCTACAGATCGAAAACATGGTCGTGACGCCCATGCCACGGCTGAAATCGCCGCCCCATTTCCTCAGCACTCTTTTATCATGCGCCCTCTGCTCCGCACGTTCTTCACTGTATCGGCCGTGGTTTTCACAGCCTTCAACGTCCGCGCCGCCGAG
>JANXLP010000562.1 GCA_025355125.1 Opitutaceae bacterium
CTTAGACCATCGTAGACGTTTATAGCCTCATATTCGGCATTTTTTTTTCTAAATCGCGTTTACGAGGCTACAGACCGTGCTCTTTTTACAATTGAACCTAAGTCCAACCTAAGTCCGACAGGCTGCTAGCAGCCTGTCGGACTTAGGCCGTTCAAGGCGTTTGTAGCTCGATATTTGATCTTTTTGAAAAATATTTTCGCGAATATCGCACGGTGGATGCCTTAAATTTCTAAGTCCGACAGCCTGCTAGGCTGGGCGAGATGGCCGCGTGGGTGGATTTTTCGGTCGCGGCGGATGCGGCCAAGGGGGCGCCGTAGGGCGGGAATCCTTCTGAGAGCTGAGCGTTGAGAGCTGAGAGTCCGATTCTCGAAGCTTAGGTGGGCGCGCTCCCACGGGGTTTCCGGTTGAACGCGAACGCGCATCAAGAAGAGCCCAAGCGGCCGGCTTGACTCGGGAAAAGCGCCGGTAGGGAGTGAGTGGAATGAATTTTAACCACCGCGCCATTTCGCTCCACGTCCTATCCCTCGGGGCCTTGCTCACGCTCGGCGCCCTCGGCGTGCTGGCCGGTTGCGGGCGGGCGGCCGGTGGAAATCCCAAGGTGCCGGCCGGGGCGAAGAGTTCGGGCGGGGGACATGCGGTGCTGGCGCTCGAGCAGGGGAACATCGAGATCGAGTTTCTGCCCGAGGCGGCGCCGAAGGCCGTGGAGAATTTCCGGCTGCTCGCCGAGCACGGCTACTATGACGGCGTGACGTTCCACCGGATCGTGAAGGGGTTCATGCTCCAGGGCGGTGATCCGGCGGGCACGGGCATGGGCGGCATGAGCGCGTGGGGCGGGAAATTTAACGACGAGATCGCGCCCGACTCCGCGCTCTACAAGGCGGGCTACAAGCGCGGTATTCTGGCGATGGCGAACTCGGGACCGAATACGAACGGGAGTCAGTTTTTCATCATGCACGGAGACTATCCGCTCCCGCCGGCCTACGTGATGTTCGGGCGTGTGACAAAGGGGCTGGAGGTCGTTGACGCGATTGCGAAGACGCCGACGACGCTGGGCGCGGACGGCGGAATGAGCCAGCCGGTGAAACCGGTGGTGATCAAAAAAATCACGGTGCGGCCCTGAGGGGAAGCAGAGAGCTGAGGGCGAAGGGCTGAGAGATGAGAGATGAGAGCGAAGAATTGAGGGCAGAGAACGAAGAGTTGAGGGCGAAGGGCGGAGTGGGCGTGCGGTTAGGCGAGGCCAAAAATCCAGCCCTCGATGGCGGCGACGCTGCGTTCGGGGGGAGTGAGGGCGGGCTGAAAAAAGCGGGTCAGCCGGTCGGCGGCGTCGGTTTCTCGGAACCAGCGGGCGACGGCGTAGGCGTCGTGTTGGTCGGGCGTGCGGTCCTCGGGCGGAAAGGCGCGGCTCCACAGGGAGGGGTAAACTTCCGTGATGACCGAGCGGCCGGGTGGGGGCACCCAACCGTCGAAGGGCCAGAAATGCGCGCGGTCGCCCAGTTCGCGGCCGAGGTGGCGCAACCACGGCAGGCCGGCGTGGGTAGATTTGGCGACGCTGCCCTGCACGTCGAAATGGAAAACTGATTTGGCGCGGCTGCGCACTTCGGCGAGCCGTCGCCAGCGGGAGTTTCCCGCGCGGTCGATGCCGTGGCCCCGGATACCATCGCGGACGAAATCAACGTAGGTGTTGTCCTCGTCCGTCGGCCAGTGGTGTTGAAAGTCGTCGAGGAACGCGGGCCAGTCGGCCGGCAGGGCGTGCGCCTCAAAATAGCGGAGCGGAAAGGAAAACGCGTGGTCGATGCCGACGAGGGTGGGCGGACCGGCGCGAAGTTCGGCGGAGAGCCACTCGGCGACACCGCGGCGGGTCCAATACTTGCGCGGGCTGGGCGGGGGCGGGATTTCGCGCGGCGGGGTGGCGGGCGTGGCTTCGTAGAGGCGCAGGCCCCTGAGGCTGCTGATGGGCGTTTGCGCGCCGGAGTAGTCGAGACCGAGGTAGCGGGCGAACTGCGGCATGGGGGGAGCGAGGGGGGCGGAGACGATGCGACGCGCGGCGCTTGGTATCAGCCCACTGCCGCGAGCTGGTGCCGAGGCAAAAAACCATAGTGTAAAGCCGCCGCAGGATTGCTAAATGGTTCTGCGACGCGTGCCGGGGTCAGCAAGGTTTCGACCAGCGCAGCTTCAAGTTCGGCCATTTCCGGATGCTCGATAATGTGGGCTCGCCGTTCTGCCGTGAGTCGGACGGGCGGCTCAGGAGTAACTGATTTTATCGTTGGGCTCGATAGTGAGCGCGCGGTCTTCGCAAAGCTCGCGGAGGATGTCTTCCGCTTTCGTATCGGAGGCTTCTTTACCGAGCGATGCCTTGATGTAAGCGAGCAAAGCCTTGCGGCTCGTGGGGCGATTGCTGCGAGCGGGATTTTTCAGCAGCGCGATTACTTTAATGCGACGATCTTCGGTGGGCTTCTTGGCGGGAACGACAGCTTTTTTGGAGGGCGTCAAAAACGGCAGCGCAGCAAAACTGTCGTGGCGGGTGATGTTGATGCCCTGTCCATGAAGGTGACCGATCATCGGATCGAAATCCTTGTCTTTAGAAACGATGCAGAACCCGGCGTCCGGCTGTTTCTGCGCAGCTTGGCCGAGATAAAACACGAGAGTCAGATCAAGCGCGTTGTGCCCCGAAGCCCCGACTTCCACCAGCTCAACCTGAGCCGCCAATCGATGAATCTGACGGACCAAAGCAACGTCGAATTTCTTCTGATTCTTCCCGATCAGAAGCGTGGCTTTGGCCGCTTTCCCTTCTAACAAGCCAAGATCAATCTCCGGGACGTTCTCGAGATCGACGAAAACCAAATGGAAGCTGGCGGATTTTTGCATGGCGCTCAGCGGCCCGCGAGGGCGGCGCGGATGATGGGCTCCATCACGTCGGCCTGGCGGACGAAGCCGAGGTCGTTGGGATGGGAGCCGTCGGTGGCGCCTTCGCCATCGGCGCCGAGGAGGTCGTCGCCGGGAATATAGGAGAGACCTTTGACGCCGTCGGCTTTGAGTTTTTCAAAACTCTCGCGGAGGGCGGCGTGGTTTTCGGTGTGGCCCTGGTCGCGTTTGGGTTGAATCCAGACGTTGGTGTAGCGGCGGTCTTCGACGAGGATGATGGGCGTGTTGGGATGCGCGGCGCGGAGTTGGTTGACGAGCGGGATGGTGCGCTCGCGCACGAGGGTGGCGCCCATGTTGGGCAGGCAATCGATGATGAAGACGGCGGCGTCGATCTTCACGAGGAGTTCGCCGACGGCGGCATCCATGCGGCCGTTGCCGGAGAAGCCGAGGTTGATCACGGGGCGGTCGAAGCGGCGGCCGAGAATCGCGGTGTGGACCATGCCGGGGCGCGAGGCGCTGGCGCCGTGCGTGATGGAGGTGCCGTAGAAGACGATGGGTTTTTCGGTGCGTGGTGGGAGCGACTCGAACTTGGCCGCGGGAGGAACGCCGATGGAAAGACTTTCGACGCCGTTGTAGAGAGGAAGATAGGCGGCGTATTCGCGCAGGCCGGGCTTGAGGCCACCGATGATTTCCTGGCGGACAACTTTTTTGTCGGGGCGGGCGACGCCGACCCAGCGCCATTTGCCGGCGTCATCGCGGGCGTAGAGATCGAGACCGCTCGCGCCGATGGGCGTCATGTTGGCACCGTTGAGACGTTCCTTGAGGAGCGTGTAATCGGCCCAGATGACGGCGGCATCGGTTTTGAAACGCACCATCATGCCGGCGCTGTCGCGGCTGAGGCCCCAGACGGCGGGGGTGACTTTGCCATCGGCGACGGCCGGGAGACGGTCGAACCAACGCTTGCGCTCCATCTCGCCGAAGGCGCGACCCTCGACGCCCCAGGTGGTGACATCGTGCCATGAGAGCGGAGGCTCGACCGGCTTGGCCGGGGCGGTGGTGGCGGGAGCAACGGCTGCTGCGGCGGCGGCGGCGGTGGCATCGGACGCGGAGGGCGGCGTCGAGGTCTGCGCGAAACTCGCGGACGCGCAGGCAAGGGCCGAGATCAGCAGGGCGAGGCGGGGGAGGTGGAGGGGCATGGGAGTTGGGGGAGTGGAACTTCGAGCTTCCTGCCGGCGGTCGCGCGGTGCAAGCGCGCGCGATCAGGGATGGGGCGGGGCCGGTCGCATCCGACTACTTTTGCGGGCGGCGCTGCTCGGGCGGCAGTCGGGCGGAATGCACGCCCGGATAGTTATGACCGTCGGTGCCGATTGCACGACGATGAAGGAGAATGTCCCGTGACGGGCGCGGCCGGCCTCGGGTCGGCTGCAGGGCTAGCCGGGGATCTGCGGCCGGCAGAGGAGGTAGAGCCACATCGGGGCTTCCTCCTGATTGCGCAGCACGGCTCCCGAGATGATGCCGAGACCGGCGGCGGCGATGTGTTCGCGCCACCAATCGACGTTTTGCACGGTGAGATGAAGCGGAGCGCCAAGAACCTTGGGCCCGAAAGAATCGGGAAAGAGGGCGATGCCGAGGAAAACGGCGCGGGTGGCGGCGAGGCGGAGGTTGCGGAGCACGGCGGGCACATGGGCCGTGGGGATGTGCTCCATCACATCGGTGCAGACGACGGCGTCGTTGGGTGCCGGGAGGGCGTGGTCGTCCCAGAGGCAGCCGGTGGTAAGGAGTTCGTTTTCGCGGCCGGCGAACCACGGGTCGAGGCAGTTGCCGGCGATGTCGAACCCGCGGATCGTGAACTCGGCGGCGTGGCGCTCGAGGACGGCCTGCATGAATTTGCCCGAGCCGCAGCCGGCATCGAGAATCGTGCGCACGCCGAGCTCGCGGAATTGCTGGGCGAGGCCGAATTTGTCCAAGGCGTGGAGCCCGGGGGAGAACGTCCGGTAGTCGGCGTGTTGCCACATCTGCTCATACTTGGCGCGTTCGAGGTCGGCGGCGGGATCGAGAGAGGTGAGCATACGGCGGCGGTGGATCGGGCAGGTGAAAGTGACAGCGCCGATGGGGACGCCGACGGAGGTAGTATCGGCGCGAAGCGCGGCGGACTTAAGGGCTCGGTGCCAATTGGCGGGCGGCGGACAACGGGCTGTGCGTTGAGTCCGCAGCGGCGGTAACCGGGCGCAGAGGGCGAGTCGCCGCCGGGTCGATCCCCGGCGCGAAATGCGGTCGATAATCGGAACGAGCCGGAAGCGGCTCAGCGGCCCCGTTGCGTAAGGAAAGGTTCGAGCTCGGCGGCGCCGAAATCGGCCAGGATTTCTCCGGACCAATCGAGCACGGGCGCCTTGGTCTGACCGGAAATGCGCTGCATCTCGGCGAAGTCGGCAGGGTTGTTGGTGACGACCTTTTCGTCGTAGGCGATGCCGCGGCGTTCGAGGACCTCGCGGGCTTCTTCGCACCATGGGCAACCGGTCTTGGTGTAGAAAATGGGACGGGATGATTTCATGGCGTGGAAACTAATTCAGGATGCTGAAATTTAAAAATCAAAACCTGTGCGCTCAAACGGAGGCGAGGTGCCATTGGCCGCAAAGTTGGCAGCAATAGGCGGTGCGCTGGCGCTCCACGCCGGCGATGAGGGCGGCGTCGAGCGCATCGCCCTGAGTGCGATAGCGGCGCTTGCGGATGCACATCCGCTGTTTCATTTCGGCGGTGGGTTTTTTCATGGAAAAAACCGACGTTGGCGGGCGCAGTGAGGCGCGCGAATCTTTTGGGCGGAGAAGGCGAATGAAAAATTTCGCCGCTGCCCTTATGCGTAAACTGGGAATCGCTCGCCGAGCTTACAGAGAATCTCGGCCTGGTCGGCGCCGGTTTCCCACGCGACATCGCGGGCGATGGAGAAAAGCGTTTCCCGCTCGCGCGCCTCGGGACCGGCGAGGGCGAGGGCTTCGCCGGGCGAGAGCAGCCGGCCGCTTTGCAGCGACAACTCGGCGCGTTCCAGCGCGAGAGCGGCGGCGTGCGCCGTCAACTCGTCGATGTGCAGCGCACACGTGCGACCGGTGGCCGTGCGGCGGTGTTTGTGGTCATTGAGCTCCATTTTGGGCGGGGGTTGCCAAAAGGGTTGAACGGCTCGGGCGAGGGAAAACTTGAGCGATTTTTTGATGAGCCCCCATCTGCACGAAAGTGGTATGAACCCGGGCGTGAGTATCCGGCCGAGGGGCGTTTGCTAGTGGGAGCAACCCCATGCTGCCCCGCATCCCCTTTCTCGTTCTCGCCTGTGGCGTCCTCTGCGCCGGGCTTTCTTTGGCCGCGCGCGCCGCCGAGGTTCCGGCTGGCCGCGTCTTGGTCGAGCTGGCGGAGCCGACGAAGCCCGTCGATGCGAAGACGGTCTGGCCCGAGCATACGGCGATCAGGGAAACCTACACCGAGAACGTCTTCGGCTTCTTCGAGCTGCCTCAAAAATACGTCGCCACGGGCGTGCGGGCCGATCGCGCGTTTCCCACGGTGTTTCGCGCCACGGCGGAGGTGCGTTTACCGGCCGGTAAACACCGTCTGCTCCTGCGTTCGCGCGGCACGGCACGGCTGTTCGTGGACGGAAAAAAAATTCTCGAAACGCCCTTCGCCCAGCCTGCGGCCTTCGCCGTGGGCAACGCCGGCGAACTTCCGGTTGAGCCGCAGGCAACCTACTTGAATCTCGGCCCCGACTTCCGTTTCGCCACGCCGGGCAACCGCGAGGCGTGGGGCGAATTCGAATTCTCCGGGGCCCCGATCACCGTCGTGCTTGAAACCGTCGTCGGCGGCATCGAGCCGAAAAGCAAAAAGCCCTTCCGCCCCGAGCTTGGCGAGACCGTCGTGGCGTTTTCTCCCGCCGGCAGCACCGCGTGGTGGCTCCTCTCGCCGGGCGCGCACACGGTGCCCTACACCGATACCGGCTGGGCCGCCTACGAAGCCGAGCGGCGCGTTCACCTCGATGCGGTCAACACCCGCGCCCGCGCCATCCAGCGCGCCGGGTCCGCCGCCTATTGGACCACGCGCCGCGCCGCCGCCGATGCCTGGCTCGCGTCCACATCCGAGGTTGCCGTGCCGGCGTTGCCCGCGGGTTTTCCCGCGACCAATCCCATCGACCACTTCATCGCCGACCGCATCGCCACGGTCGCCGCCGAATACGCGCCGTTGAAAAAAGGCGGCGTCGATTTTTTCCGCGAGGTGAAGCCCATCATCGAGACGCGCTGCTACAGCTGCCACCAGGGCTCGAAGGTGAAGGGCGGCCTGCGCCTGGATACGCTCGCCGCTGCGCTGGCGGGCGGCAAAGCTGACGGTCCGTCACTGGTCGCGGGCCACCCCGAGGACAGCCCGATCTTCCAGCGCGTCACGAGCACCGATCCCGAGGAGGTTATGCCGGCCAAGGGCGATCCGCTCACTGCCAAGGAAATCGTGGTCATCAAAACCTGGATCAAGGAAGGCGCCGCGTGGCCGGCGGTGCAGGTCGCGAGCTTCGATCTCACTCCGCTCACCGACGACCTCACGTTTCTCCGTCGGGTCACGCTCGACACCGTCGGTGTCGTTCCGGGCGAAGCCGAGATCGCCGCGTTCCGCGCGTTGCCCGTCGCGGCGCGTCGCAAGCTGACGATTGACCGACTCCTCGCCGATCCCCGCTGGGCCGACAACGGCATGGGCTACTGGCTCGATGTGCTCGCGGAGAATCCGAACCTCATCAACCCCACGCTCAACAACACCGGCCCGTTTCGCTGGTGGATCTACGAGGCGCTGCTCGACAACAAGCCGCTCGATCTCTTCGCCACCGAGCTGATCCGGCAGGAAGGCAGCGAGCGTTTCGGCGGCCCCGCCGGTTTTTCCGTAGCCTCGCAAAACGACGTGCCGATGGCGGCGAAGGGCATCATCATCAGCTCCGCATTTCTCGGCGTGGAGATGAAGTGCGCGCGCTGTCACGACGCGCCCACGCACGTCTCCAAGCAGAAGGAACTCTTCGAGCTCGCCGCTATGCTCGGTGAAAAACCCATCAAGCTGCCCGCCACCAGCAGCGTTTCGATGGACCATCTGCGTCTCGGCGGACGCGAGCCGCTGATCGAGGTCACGCTCGCGCCCGGCACCACCGTCGCGCCGGCCTGGTCGTTCGCCCAGTTCTGCGACGAAGCCACCGCCGCCACGCTCGCCGAGCAGCCCGACGATTCCCGCGACCGCCTCGCCGCGCTCATCACCGCGCCGCAGAACGAGCGTTTCGCCCAGGTCATGGCTAATCGCATCTGGCAGCGCCTCATGGGCCGCGGCCTCGTCGAGACCATCGGCGATTGGGAGAAAAGCACGCCGTCTCATCCCGAGTTGCTCCGCTGGCTCGGTCGCGAACTCGTGCGCTCCGGCTACGACGCCAAAGCCCTCGCGCGCGTCATCCTCAATTCCCACGCCTACCAACGCACCGCCGATCGCACGTTCGCGGAGACCAGCCCGCTCTTCACCGCGCCCGCGCCCCGCCGCATCGCCGCCGAGCAACTCGTGGATTCGCTCTTCGCCGCGACCGGAAAACCCTTCGTCGTCGAAGCGGTCAATCTCGACATCGACAGTGTCCGCACCACCGACAACGCCCTCGATCTCGGCCGCGCCACCCGCGCGTGGATGCTCGCCTCGACCTCCAACGAGCGCGACCGCCCCAGCCTCATGCTCCCGCGCATTCAGGCGGTCGCCGAGGTCATGGAAGTCTTCGGCTGGCGCGGCGCGCGGCCCGACGCCGGCAGCGGCATCCGCGAAGTCTCCGCCAACGTCCTCCAGCCCGCACTGCTCTCCAACGGCACGATGATGATATGGCTCACGCGCCTCAGCGACGACCACGGCCTCACGCGCCTCGCCCTCGAAGACCAGCCGCTTGAAGTGCTCGTGGATCGCCTCTTCCTCCGCATGTTCACGCGCCTGCCGACGCCCGCCGAACGCAAAAACTACACCGAGCTCCTGCGTCCCGGCTACGCCGCGCGCATGACCGCTGGCGGTGCCGCGTTGGCCAACTCCACCGCGCCATCAGCCACGTCTGCACCGCGCGTTCGCCCGAAATACGTCGCCTGGTCCAACCACATGAAGAGCGAAGCCAACACCTGGCGCCTCGAAGAAGAAGCCGCCGCCCGCCGCGGCGATCCCGCGACGACGCGCCTCGACGCCGACTGGCGCCGTCGCTTCGAGGACGTCACCTGGGCTTTGCTCAACGCGCCCGAGTGGACGTATATTCTTTAAAAAAGTAGGGCGGGTCTCCGACCCGCTTTCCGAAAGAAATTCTCCTCCATCACCCCAAAGGGCGGGTCAGAGACCCCGCCC
>JANXLP010000728.1 GCA_025355125.1 Opitutaceae bacterium
TTCCAGCGCACGACGCGAAAGATCCAGCCGACGGAGGCGGGGCGGGCGTATTTCGAGCGGGTGGAATCGCTGGTGGAGGAGCTGGGGCGCGCGCAGTCGCAGGCGAAGGATTTGAACGAGGTGCCGCGGGGCGTGTTGCGCATCGCATCGCCGGTGAGTTTCGCCGAGCTGAACCTGGTGCCGCTGCTGCCCGAGTTTGCGGCGCTTTATCCCGAACTCACGTTTGACCTGAGGTTGACGGACGCGGATCTGGACCTCGTGGCGGAGCACATCGATGTGGCGATCCGGGTGGGGGCGCCCAAGGACATGAGCCTGGCGAGCCACCGGCTGAGCCCGTATGAGGCCGTCGCGTGCGCGACGCCCGACTACCTGAGACGGCACGGCCGGCCGGTGGCGCCGGGGGATTTGGCGCGCCACGCCGGTCTGGTGCTCGGGCTGCGGGGGTTTCACGCGAACACCTGGAAGTTCACGGCGCGAAAGGGCGGCGGGGTGAAGCGGGTGAAAATCCGCGAGCGGCTGCGAAGTTCCAACGCGATCGCCCTGAAACAATGCGCGTTGGGCGGGATGGGCGTGACGCTGCTGGCGCGGTGGATCGTGGGGCGGGAACTGCGGCGGGGCGAGTTGGTGGATCTGTTTCCGGAGCACGACGTGACCTCGGCCCTCGATGAATCGGGGGCGTGGCTGCTCTACCCGTCGAAGGACTACCTGCCAAAAAAGGTGCGGCTGTTCGTGGATTTTCTGAAGGTGAAATTTGCGGGCGGGCCGCCGGGCGACCGGTGATTGGGCGCGGCGGTGCGGGGGGCGCGGTCGGCGGCGGGGGCGGCGTAATCCTACGGAGGCGGGTTTGTTAGCTCTACAAGCGGTGGAAGATCTGCCGATTTATCCCCTATGCGGAGCCCTCCGCCCGTGTTTTTATCCCCACATGTCCACTTCCAGCGCCGAACCCGGATTGAATGACCCGGGCCGGTTGCGGGCGTTGCGTCACCTGCGTCTGCTTGATTCGCAGCCGGAGGTGGGATTTGACCGGATCACGCGGCTGGCGGCGCGGGTGCTGGGGGTGCCGGTGTGTCTGGTCTCGCTCGTCGATGACCGGCGGCAATTTTTCAAATCCGCCCACGGTCTCGGCGGGCCGGTGGGCGAGGCGCGGCAGACGCCGCTAACGCATTCGTTCTGCCAGCACGTGGTCACTTCCGGGGCGCCGTTGGTGGTGGAGGATGCGAAGGCGAATCCGTTGGTGTGCGACAATCTCGCGATCCGCGATCTGGGCGTGAGGGCGTATTTGGGCGTGCCGATCCGCTCGCCGGACGGGTTCGTGTTTGGCTCGTTCTGCGTTATTGATACTCAGCCGCGCGCGTGGCTGCCGCGCGAGCTGGAGCTGTTGGGTGAGTTTGCCGGATTGGTGGACGCGGAGATCGCGCGGCGGGCGGCGACGATTCAGGACGAGACGACGCTGACGCGGCTGCGGGCGGTGCTGGATGGGACGATGTTCAGCGTGATCGCGACGACACCGGAGGGGGTGATCGAGCTGTTCAACAAGGGGGCGGAGCAGATGCTGGGCTACGCGGCGGAGGAGGTGTTGGGACGGCTGACGCCGGAGCCGCTCCACGTGGCGGAGGAGGTGGTGGCGGTGGCGGCGGCGCTCAGCGCGGAGTTGGGCCGGACGGTGGCGGCGGGGTTTGAGACGTTTGCGACACTGGCGACTTTGGGGCGGACGGATGAGCGCGAGTGGACCTATGTGCGGAAAGACGGCTCGCGGCTGCCGGTGCTGTTGAGTGTGACGGCGCTGCGCGATGCGGACGGAGATGTGACGGGGTTCCTGGGAATCGCGCGCGACATCACGGCGCGGCGGCAGGCGGAGGAGGAGCGGACGAGCCTCGCGGCGCTGCTGCACAAGACGGGCGAGATGGCGCGGGTGGGCGGCTGGGAGCTGGATCTCGCGACGATGCAGCCGGTGTGGTCGCTGGAGACGTGCCGGATTCACGAGGTCGATCCGCCGGTGGCGCCGCCGCTGGACCAGGCGATCTATTTTTACGCGCCCGAGGCGCGGCCGGTGATCGAGGCTGCGGTGCGGGAAGGGGTCGCGCACGGGACGTCGTGGGATATGGAACTGCCGTTGATCACCGCCAAGGGGCGGCCCATCTGGGTGCGCACGCAGGGTAGCGCGGTGATGCGCGAGGGACGGGCGGTGAAGCTGTTCGGCGCGTTTCAGGACATCACGGAGCGGAGGGCGGCGGAGGCGGCGATACGCGAGAGCGAGGAGCGTTTTCGCACGCTGGCGCAGCACGCGCCGGTGGGGATTTTCCAGACGGATGCGAACGGCCTGTGCCGGTATGTGAACGCGCGTTGGTCGGCGCTCGCGGGGCTCACGCCGGTGGAGGCGGCGGGCGACGGGTGGGGCGCGGCGCTGCATCCCGAGGACCGGGCGGGGATTTTTGCGGAGTGGGCGGCGTTCAGCTGTGGGGAGCGGGAGTTTGCGTTGGAATACCGGTTTCTCCACGGCGACGGGCGGGTTGTGTCGGTGGTGGGCAGCGGGGTTGCGCTGCGCGACGCGGGCGGCGCGGTGACCGGTTTCCTCGGAACTGTGAGCGATGTGACGGCCCGCAAGGAGCTTGAAACCAATCTCGCGCTGGCGCGCGACCAGGCGCTGGAGGGGTCGCGGCTGAAGTCGGAATTTCTGGCGACGATGAGCCATGAGATCCGGACGCCGATGAACGCGGTGGTGGGCATGGCGGGCCTGCTCGCGGACACGACGCTGACGGCGGAGCAGGAGGAGATGGTGGGCATGATGGTGGGCGGGGCGGAGACGCTGCTCACGATCATCAACGACATTTTGGATTTCTCGCGTATCGAGGCGGGGCAGTTGCGGATGGAGTCGTCGGATTTCGACTTTCGGCGCGTGGTGGAGGACACGGTGGGATTGCTGGCGGCGAGGGCGCACGAAAAAGGCGTCGAACTCACGTGCGAGTTTGCCTCGGTGCCGACGCAGATGGTGCTCGGTGACGGTGGCCGGGTGCGCCAGGTGCTCACCAATCTGTTGGGGAACGCGATCAAGTTTACGGATAGGGGCGAAGTCGCGGTGCGCGTGGAAATCACGGACGAGACGGCGCAGCGCACGCGGCTGCGGGTGACGGTGTGCGACACCGGCGTGGGCATCCCGGCGGAGGCGCAGCCGCGGCTGTTCCAGCCGTTCATGCAGGCGGACGGGAGCACGACGCGGCGGTTTGGCGGCACGGGGTTGGGGCTGGCGATCAGCCGGCAACTGGTGGACCTGATGGTTGGCGAGATCGGTTTCGAGAGCGAGGCGGGGAAGGGCTCGCGGTTCTGGTTTGAGTTGGAATTTATCCGCCGGAGCGCGTCCGCGCCGGAGCCGGTTTTCCAACTGCCGGCGGGGCGGCGCGTGCTGGTGGTGGACGACAACGAGACGAACCGCCGGATCGTGCTGGGGCAGCTCGCGCGCTGGGACGTGGAGGCCGAGGCGGTGGCGGGCGGCGAGGCGGCGCTGGCGCGGTTGCGCGACCGGGCGGCGGGGCCGTGGCATCTGATTTTGGTGGATTGGCACATGCCGGGGATGAGCGGACTGGAGCTGGCGATGGCGATCCGCGCCGACCCGGAGCTGACGGATATCCCGCAGGTGATGCTCTCCTCGGCGGGGCCGCAGGCGGACATCGGCACGGTGGCGGCGGCGGGCTTCGCGGCTTTTCTCACGAAGCCGGTGACGGCCCAACAACTGGGCCGGTGCGTCGCGCGGGTGCTCGCGGCGACGCCGGCCGATGCGGTGCCGTTGCCGCCGGTGAAAATCCGGCCAAAGGCGATGCAGCCGGGGGGAAATCCGCTGCGGATGCTGCTCGTCGAGGACAACCCGGCGAACCAGCGGGTGGCGACGCTGCTGATGACCAAGATGGGTTATTCCGTGGAGCTGGCCGTGAACGGCGAGTGCGCGCTGGCGGAGTTGCAGCGGCGGAAATTCGACGTGGTGCTGATGGATTGCCAGATGCCGGTGATGGATGGTTTCGAGGCGACGCGGCGCATTCGCGCGGGCGAGCGGGCGGCGCCGGGTGCGCGGTTGCCGATCATCGCGCTGACGGCGTATGCGCGCGTGGAAGACCGGAAGCAGTGTCTCGATGCGGGGATGGATGACTATGTGACGAAGCCGATCCGGCCGGCGGAGCTGCGGGCCGCGCTGGAGCGTTGCGGGCTCGAGGACCGGGCGGCCGCAGCCGGAGCAGAGGAACCCCGGGCGGCGCCCGCGGAAACTGTTTTGGACGAGACGGCGCTGGCGACGGTGCGGGATCTGAGCGGGCCAGACGGGCTTTCGCTGCTGCCGGAAATCGTGCGGCTCTATCTGAGCGACGAGGCGGAGCGGCTGGGACGATTGCGGACGCTGGTGCGGGAAAAGCAGACCGCATCGCTGGCCGATGAGGCGCACGCTTTCGCGGGCAACGCGGCGGTCTTCGGCGGGCTTGAGGTGAAGCGGTTGGCGTTGGAGCTGGAGCGCGTCGCGCGGGCGGAAGCGTGGACGGAAGCGGCGGCGGCGTTGGTGCGACTCGAGGGTGCGTGCGAAAGCTTGCGAGGCGAACTGGCGCGGCTGAACCTGTGCTGAAATGAAAATCCT
>JANXLP010000735.1 GCA_025355125.1 Opitutaceae bacterium
CTCGCGCTCGGCGAGAAGTTCCACGATCCGGCGGCGCGTGGGATCGGCGATGGCGGCTAGGCTCTGCATGCCGACAGTGATTAAGTATAAACTTAATTAAGCAAGAGATAAATCAATGTGGCATCCGATGCTTTTCGGAAGCAGGCGCGAAGGCTTCCCCAAACCCCAAAGCTAGACCCATATGTCAGTGCGATGAATCTACTCAGGTCACTTCACATTCGCCTCTCAAAGGCAGAATTAAGCTGTTGAGAACATTATCTCCGATGGTCGGGTAAGAATCCAGAATTTACCCTCTTTTCTGGGGATTCCGCTAACCTGAATTTTCTTACCATTTTTATGTGCATCGCATGCTTTTTTGTATTCGCCAGCGGGCAACACTACCCGGATGCGGGCGAATCCATTGCGTTCTCTTTCCCAATCCAAAGTAATGACGTGTTCGAATTCATCTTGGATTCCATCACTCAACGGCATTTCGGATTTCAAAGATACCACGTAGCTAACAATTGTAGTTGTCTGCTCGTCCTCTTCTTTCTCAAGGGAGTCGGCTGCGTAGCGAACGAGCTCATGCGCACGACCGTCGAATTTAACTGGAGGTAAACTAAGCAGATCAGCAGGAGGCGTAATTTCCGGAGACCAATCTAGGTAATACTCGACCTGCAAGGTGCCTAGATTCTCGTAAATATCATTTAGAGCACGCATCATATTTGCGTTCATACCTAGCTGATATCCTTCGAGAATCGGACTTGGATCATCAGTTAGGATCGCGGTTTGAAGATCACGATAACCCGAAGCGATCCGCTGCATAACTAACCGCTCAAAGGGCGGGTCGACTAAGCTTTCATCAATGCTTAATTGTGCTACGTTGCTCAATGGACATTCGATCGTGAGCCCAAAGCTTCCTTCGAATGTGTGTCCAAACCGACAATCCTTCGCAAACTCTGCGGCTGCTTTCCCAGCTTTGGCGTAGAATTTAGCGGGATTTAATTGTCCATATGCGGCGTAGCCCACAAATGTGCGTAAATCATCGATGACCAAAGTTGCTAATGAGAGAGGTATCGAGTCGATCTGCTCAGAACGTGAGAAGAATCGGGAGTTAATAACGTCCACGCTCCATTTCTCAATTTGCTCTGCAACCTGCCTCCTAGATCGATGAAGATGATCGGCTACTACATCCAACGCTTGGTGTAAGCGCAGTTGGGCGTCTGCAAGCCTCATGTCCGCGGGCAAAATTACCGATGAAAAATCGCCGTCGACGGCTTTTGGAGATTCGAGATAGACGATTCTCTCGTTTGGGGACTGGGCAACTTGCCAACCCATTTTCCTTAAGAATCTCTGAAAATTTAACGTCTGGAGATTCATGGCTGAATACTACCGCTTTTAATGCCTTCTAGCAAATCGACCAACGTTTGTGGCGTGAGAGCGTTTGAAATAGGAATTCTGATTCTTTTACGACTGTTCTCGTTTGCTACAAGCAGACCCTGCGGCCGAGCGATGTAAGCGCATCGCTTAATCATAAGATATTCCGCATCGAAAACAGCCCAGTCGATTTCGTCCGGTGGGAGACAAAGTAAAATGAGATAAAAGGGAATGGAACGTGGCTGAATAGCGCGTTCCACTAGATCGTTGTAAGATTTTGTTTCGAGGTCGTAGACGATATCAGTGCCATCGACCGTCCAGTCTACAGAAGCCTTGGCCTGAAAATCTAGTGCTATACCGATCTCGTGATGCCGCGTTCCTCGGAGCTCAACCTTACGAAAGGTGCCGTCCACGCCGTAATCTTGTTCGGCGCCAAGGTGTAGATTCTGACGCGCCACGCTCGCCACAGTTATGACGTATGAACGACATATCGCTTCTTTTGCGTGTTGGACAGTAATCATCTTAAAACTTTGATCAGCAACTGTTCTTGTTCCTACTTGCTGATAGAGGCGATACGGCCCAGCAACTACTAAAACCAACTATCCTATCGGCAATGAGTGATTTGCTGTGATGAGTTCGAGGCGGCGTAAACCTTGGCCCCGCGCCGAATCGTAGCGGTCTTGGGGCCGGCGAAGTTGCAGTAGAATCCGCGCATGCCGTGGTCCATGAACTGCAGGGCCGATTTGATTGCTTCGGTCGAGGCAGCGGGATCGCGCAGGGCGAATTTGCCGAAGGGCATGCAGGGAGGGGCCACGATGACGTTGCTGAGCGGTGCGGGGCCGTCGGCGGTTTCGATCACGAGACCGGCGGCGACGTCGGCCTGGGTGATGCGCGGATTCGGGCCGTCGATGATGATGTTTTCAGCGGCGCAGCCGAACGTGAAGGATTCGCCGAAACGCGCGCGCAGGGCGTCGTAGTGGCGGGAGAAACCGCAGCAGAGGGTGTTTTCGCCACGGCTGCGCGTGAACGGATGGGCGGCGTGATGCACATCCACAAGGCAACTGCCGTCCGCCGCCGGGGCGCACGCGCCGCCCGGGGTGAGAAACATTTCCTCGACGATAAGCAGCGCCGCGGGATCGAAGTAGCGCGTGGGGCCGGAGCCGATCGTGAGGCTGCTGCGCTGAATCTGCAGGCGGGCGATTTCGCCGAGGAATTTCATGACAAAGATGGCGGGAGACGCTTCACGCCTACGATACGGACGGCGCCTTGCTCGGTAGCGGCGTGTTCAAGCGTGAGGCCGGCGTCCGTGATGAGTGCGCTGACCTGCGCGGCCGTGAGCCGGAGCTTGCGGTAGGCACTGGTCGCGAGGCGCCAGTGCTCGCCGTCGCGCGTGTGGACGAGGTCGTTGACCTCAACGTGATGCGGTCGGTAATCGAGAAAGCAGGTGAAGATACGATCAGATTCGCTACGCACCGGAATGAAACGTTGCGCGCCCTTCAGTTCGTGCGTGGCGAGGTCACGGAAGCCGAGCACTAGGCGTCCTCCGATGGAGAGACGGGCGGCGGCGTCACAAATCAACGCGACGACGGCCTCGACTGAGGCGAGGTGGGTGAGCGTGTCGCCCATGCAGACGATCAGTGCAGCCTCGCCATCGAAATGCGTGCCGAAGTTCAAAAGGTCGTCCTGCACAGCGCAAATCGGGCGCGTGCCCGTGCGGTCGCGTAGTTCGGCGAGCAACGGCTCGCAGAGATCGAGGGCGACGACTTCAAAACCCGCGTCGGCGAGTGGGATCGCTTGAAAGCCGGAGCCGCAGCCGAGATCGACGGCGACACCGCGCGGCCACGTGGCGAGACCGAGTGCGTCGAGCATGGCGCGGTTGCGCGTCACGGCGGCGTCCCAGCCGCCGGCCATCCACGTGTAAACCGGGCCAAGGAGCTGTTCGTAGTGCGCCTGGACGGAGGGCATGGCGGAAAAACGCGCGAGACGTCAGTCCGTGTCGTAGTCGAGATATGGCCCGAGCCATTTCTCGCAGTCTGTGACCGGCAGGTTTTTACGCGTGGAGTAGTCCTCGATCTGGTCTTTCGAGAGTTTGCCGACGGCGAAGTATTTTGACTCCGGGTGGTTGAAGTAGTGGCCGGAGACGGAACTCGGCGGATACATGGCGTTGCTCTCGGTGAGCGTGATGCCGGTGAGTTCGGTCGCGTGGAGGAGATCGAACAGCGGCGGCTTCTCGGTGTGATCGGGGCACGCGGGGTAGCCGGGCGCGGGGCGGATACCGAGGTATTTTTCGCGGATGATGTCCTTCATCTCCAGGTTCTCGGTTTTGCCGAAGCCGCAATACTCGCGTTCCTTTTTGTGCATCAATTCGGCGAGGGCTTCGGCGAGACGGTCGCCCAGCGCCTTGGCCATGATCGAGCCGTAGTCGTCCTGCTTCGCTTCAAAACTCTTGGCGAATTCCTCGACGCCGTGGCCCGTGGTAACGGCGAAACCACCGAGGTAGTCGGCGCGGCCGGAAGATTTCGGCGCGATGAAATCGGCGAGGCAGTGGTTGAACTGGCCGGGCGTTTTTTCGTTTTGCTGGCGCAGGAAGTGGAAGGTCTTGAGGACAGTCGTGCGCGATTCGTCGGTGTAGAGTTCGACGCTGTCGCCGACGGAGTTCGCCGGCCAGAAGCCGATGACGGCGCGGGCGGTGTAGCGTTTTTCCGCGATGATCTTTTTGAGCATCGCCTGCGCATCGGCGTAGAGCTTGGTGGCTTCGGTGCCGACGACTTCGTCCTTGAGGATGTCGGGGAAGCGGCCGTGGAGTTCCCAGGAGGAGAAGAACGGACCCCAGTCGATGTAGTCGGCGATCTCGGATAAGCTGAGAGCTGAGAGTTGAGGGTTGAGAGCCTGATTTCCCTGACCACGGACCGTGGTGCGTTGAGCGCGGATGGCGGCGTCATCAGTGGTGATGGCGCGCGTGCCGAGGAACTCGGGCTTGGGAATATCGACGGTCGCCCAATCGGTGGGTTGGTGGCGGTGGCGGGCCTCGGCGAGCGAGAGCATTTTGCGCGCGCCCTTGCGGTCGGCGAACTCGACACGCTGCTTCTCCTGCTTCGCGCGGGTCTCGGCGACGAAAGCGGGTTTTTTGTCGGGATTGAGCAGTTGCGAGACCACGCCGATCACGCGCGAGGCGTCGAGCACGTGGATGACGGGCTCGGAATAGTGTGGGGCGATCTTCACCGCGTTGTGCGCGGCGGAGGTGGTGGCGCCGCCGATGAGGAGCGGGATTTTGTAGCCCTGACGCTCCATTTCCTTGGCGTTGTGCACCATCTCGTCGAGCGAGGGCGTGATGAGGCCGGAGAGGCCGATGATGTCGGCGCCGCGTTCCTTGGCGGCGGCGAGAATTTTTTCGCACGACACCATGACGCCGAGATCGATGACCTCGTAATTGTTGCAGGCGAGGACGACGCCGACGATGTTCTTGCCGATGTCGTGGACGTCGCCCTTGACCGTGGCCATGATGATGCGCTTGGGGCGCTCGTCCTCGGATACGATTAGTGAGCCAAATTGAGGGTCTTGAGCTTGGGATAACCCGGTTGTGCTTCCCGGAGCAGTCGTTCCTGGCCCGCCTTGCGAAGGGCGTTCACTGTCGCTTCCGCCAGTGCGTTGTGACGGGCTTGGTTGCGCGCTTGGCGGGAAGAAAACTCGGCCAATTGCTGCGGTGTCAGTTTGATCTCGGTTTTCATAAAGGAAAAATTCGGCCACTTTTTGGCCAACGGCAATCAGGATGTCCGGTTCTAGATTAAGCCGGCCATCAAGCCATCCCAGGTCGCGTTCCACGGGGTGATTAAAGTCTGTGTTATCAAAGACCCTAACCCAGCGATGTTGGTCCGGAATGGGCAGGGCGGTTTTGAGATTTAAAACGGTGCGGGCAGATTGGAAATGCCCCCGTGCGGCTCGTCGAAGGGGGACGACGCGACCGCTGCCTTCAATCGCCCGTTTGAGCATATTGATGATCGCTTTTTCCCATGGGCAGAAAACGAACCGAATCTGCACTTCATGGCCGGCGAGAAAGGCATCGCATATTTGAGCCGTGCTGCGTTCGGCGTCTTGGAGCGTGCCGTCCATCACTAGATCTGCCTTGCGTTCGACTTCCGCCGCCAAAGTGGCGGTGGTCTTGCCACTGCCCTGGCCGCCAGCGTTGAAGGCGATGAGGCTTTCGGGAGGCAGTTCGGCTAATTTGCGTTGATAGAGCCAGTCAATGAATGCTCCGGCAACATTGAGGGTCGCGACGCTCCAGCGGGTGCGGCTGGCGCGGTCTTCGGAACCGGCTCCAAAGTAGTCAGGGGAAAGTTCCTGCGCGTTGTTACGATCCAGAATATTTCGGAAGGAAGCCGTGTAGCGACGCGTGGCGTCGGCGAGATCGGCGGCGAGTTCGGCGGCGAATTTTTGTTCGATGAAACGTTCTTCGGGGGAGAGATCGGGGTAGGGGACGTAGGAGAACTCTTCCGTGAGTTGGATGGGGGCAGACGGATTGAGGGGCGCGGCCTCGGCATAGAGCCTTCCTGCTAGCCGACGGAGTTCGCGGATGCGATTTGCGCGGATTTTCTCGGCTTCCATGTAAGGCTGGAGGTAGGCGACGGCCTTCTTCATGACGCGGGCGCTTTTGACGACCTGCGGGAGAAACATTTTGCCGGCGCCGAAGAGGTCGCCGACGACGCGCATGCCATCCATAAGCGGGCCCTCGATGATGGTGAGCGGCTTGCCGTATTTCTGTCGGGCTTCCTCGGTGTCCACGTCGATCCAGGCGTCGATGCCCTTCACGAGCGCGTGCGAGAGACGCGCCTCGACGGTGTCGGAGCGCCAGGCCTCGAGCACGGCGATGTTGGCTTTTTGGTCGGTGGTGGCACCGGCGGCTTTCAGCTTCTCGCCGTAATCGACGAGGCGTTCGGTGGCGTCGGCGCGGCGGTTGAGGATGACGTCCTCGACGAGGACGAGCAGTTCTTTGTCCACCTCTTCGTAAACCTCGAGCATCGACGGGTTCACGATGCCCATGTCCATGCCGGCTTTGATCGCGTGGTAGAGGAACGCCGCGTGCATGGCTTCGCGCACGGGATTGTTGCC
>JANXLP010000621.1 GCA_025355125.1 Opitutaceae bacterium
CTGCTCGCCCATCTCGGCCTGCGCCTACCCAAGGGCACCCGTGAAGTCAGCAATGTAGTGCCGAAAATCAGCCCCTAAATCACGCAAGTCGCTGCAATAGAACGAAACGGTTTTCTGAACTGCGGAACTCGGGTTAGGCGCGCGCTGCAGACGGACTCATTTGATCGTGCTCCTGCTGTCCTTTTTTGGGGGTGGGTGGGGCGGGCGGTGATGAAGACTGGCTCGGCGGCAGCGACGGGGCAGTGACACTAGCGGGTTCACGCCTCCCTATGAACCGACGTCGGGGTGACGTGGTGAATGTTTACTCAAGTCCGGTGGATTTTAGCCGATGGTTTGAGGGCAGCGAACGCTAGCGGTCGGTGTGACCGATGGATAGTCGCCCACAATGTCAAAGTCCCCCTGCAACACCGTCAACACCTCGCCCGGTTTGCCTGCCGGTATTGACGATGCGTCGGAACTTTCCGACGGAGTCAGGCAGCATCTGCTGGCACTGATCTTGGAGGCTGCGCCCACGTTGGTGGCGGTCTTTTCCCTGCCGTCACTGGCCTTGGTTTATGTCAACAAGGCAGCCGAAGCCCGGCTCAATCCCGGGACACGTGGAGATGCTCGGGGACTTGCCCTGCCGGATTTCATCGGACTTTCGATGTTGCGGCGGCTGCATGCGGAGATGTTGCCACAGGCTCAGGTCTTGGGGCGGTGGGAAGGGGAATGCGAGCTGCGCGATGTCTGGGGGAGCGAGTTCATGGTGACGCTGACGATCACCGTGCATCGCGAACGCTGTCTGGATGGGCGACGGGAAGATTTTTTGTGTCTGCAGGCGCAGGTGCCGTCGTCGCGGGTTGGTCAGGAGACGCATTTTACGGACCGCGAGTTGTTGCACGCGCTGCTGGAAAACCTGCCCGACTCGGTATATTTCAAAGATGAGGCGTTCCGGTTTGTGCGGGTCAGTCGGGCCAAAGCGCAGAAACACGGTTTTGACGATCCGCGCGGGATCATCGGAAAGACGGATTTCGACCTGTTCACGGCAGACCACGCGGGCAAGTCCTTCGAAGACGAGCAGCGTATTTTCAAGTCGAGCGAATCGATCGTGGAGCAGGAGGAGAAAGAAACGTGGGCGGACGGACGGATCACGTGGGTTTCATCGACGAAGCTGCCGCTCAACGACATCGCGGGCCGGCGCATCGGCACGTTTGGCATCTCCCGCGACATCACCGCTCGCAAACGGGCGGAGGCGGAGCGGCACGAGATGGAGATGCAGCTGCAAATCGCGCATAAGCTGGAGTCGATCGGTCGCTTGGCCGCGGGAGTGGCGCATGAAATCAACACGCCCACGCAGTTTATCACCGACAACACCCGTTTCCTGACAGAGGCCTTCCTGAAAATCACCACGGTGCTCGCCGCGCAGCAAACGTTGCGGGAAAGCGCCGCGCGGCACGCGGATTGCGGCGACGCGTTGAAATTGCTGGCCGCGGCCGAAGAGGCGGCGGAAATCGATTACCTGACCGAAGAAGTGCCGAGATGTCTCCAGCAGTCGCTCGAAGGCCTGACTCGCGTCGCGCGGATTGTGCGCTCGCTGAAAGAATTCGCGCATCCCAACTCCCCGGATCTGACGCCCGCCGACCTGAACCCGGTCATCGACACCGCCCTCGCGGTGTCGCGACACGAGTGGCGTTACGTCGCCGAAGTTGTCACGGAGCTGGCTCCGGATATGCCGCTGGTGCCATGCGTGGTGGACGAATTCAACCATGCGATCCTCAATCTGGTTATCAACGCGGCCCACGCGATCGGTGATGCCCTGAAAAAATCCGGTGAAGCGCGGGGGAAAATCACCGTGCGGACACGGTGTGAGGCGGCTTGGGCGGTGGTCGAGGTGGCGGATACCGGCACCGGTATGACCCCTGAGGTCCGCCAACGTATTTTTGAGCCCTTCTTCACGACCAAAGGCGCCGGCAAGGGCACCGGCCAGGGGCTGGCAATCGTGCAGTCGATCATCGTCAAGAGTCACCATGGCATGATCGACGTCCAGACGGAGCCTGGCCTCGGGACGACGTTTATTTTGCGCCTGCCGTTGGTCGCGCCGGCCTCCGGGCCCGCGGCGAACCCCCAACCCTCTTCCCCGTCATGAACCCAAAAATCCTTTTCGTTGACGACGACGAGAACCTGCTCGCCGCCATCCAACGAACCCTGCGCAAGCGCTTCACCTTCGATGTGACGTTGGGCGGACTCCAGGCCCTTCGCCTTCTGGAGACGCAAGGTCCCTATGCCCTGATTGTTTCCGACATGACCATGCCGGGCATGAACGGTGCCGAGTTTCTCGAACAGGCCCGCCGCATCGCGCCGGAAACCGTGCGCATCATGCTCACTGGAAATGCCGACCAGCAGACCGCCGCCGATGCCGTTAACCGGGGCCACGTGTTCCGTTTTCTGTCGAAGCCCTGCCCCCTGGAGACACTCATCCCGGCTATCGAGCACGGCCTTAAGCACCATCAGCTCATTCAGATGGAGCGCGAGCTGTTGGAAGGCACGCTCACGGGTAGCGTCAAGATGATGTCCGAGGTGCTCGGCATGGTGGCGCCCGACGCCCTCGGCCGTGGGCAGCGCCTGCGCGAGTCGATGCGGAGCTTTGCCCAGTATGTCGGCGCGGACTCGGTGTGGGCGCTCGAAATCGCCGCGCTCCTCTCGCCCATAGGCTTCGCGTCGATGCCGGCGAGCCTCCTGCAGAAAGTGTCCAACGGCCTGGATCTCAGCACGGCCGAGGCGGAGATTTTGGGAAACGTGCCGCAGATCGGCCACGATTTGCTGGTCGGCATTCCGCGGTTGGAAGGCGTTGCGGAGATCGTTCGGTTTCAAGCCAAGGCCTTCGACGGTTCGGGTTTTCCCTACGGCGACTGCGGCGGCGAAAAAATTCCGCTGGGCGCGCGCCTGCTCAAAATCCTCGTCGACAGGCTCGCGCTCGAGGCTGAAGGCGTGGTGAAGGCGCGGGCATTGGATGCCATGCGCAAGCGCACGGGCGTTTACGATCCGAGGTTACTAGACCGGTGTTTTGAGTGTTTTCAGGATTTTCTGGTCAATGCGGTGCGGGCAGAACGTCCGGTGCGGACCCTTACCGTCCGCGAGTTGGTGCCGGATCAGGTGGTGGTATCGGATATCGTCACGATCGAGGGCGTGGTGCTGGTCGGCGCGGGCAACCGCCTGACGCCGATGATCCTCCAACGCCTGCAAAACTACGATGGCATCAGCGAGGTGAAGCAGCCCGTGTTGGTGCAGGATCCCACGGACTCGCAGCCGGCGCCTAGCGGGGCTTAGCTGGCTCCGGCCGCCCATTTGCGGCCCGGCGGCGGTTGGTGTCGTGCTTGGCACGGCGGGCGTTTTTTATAGCGTTGGAAACAATGGACGCTCATTTGATGGAATTTCTCGGGATGCTGGTGCGGTGGCTGCACGTGATCGCGGGCGTGGCGTGGATCGGTTCGTCGTTCTACTTCATCTGGCTCGATAACAGTCTGGAGCCGCCGGCGCCGGGCTCGGAGAACGCCAAGAAGGGCGTGTCGGGCGATCTCTGGGCGGTGCATGGCGGCGGTTTTTATAACCCGCAGAAATACGCGGTCGCGCCGGCGTCGTTGCCGGAGAAATTGCACTGGTTCAAGTGGGAGGCCTACACGACGTGGCTCTCTGGCACGGCGTTGCTGGTGCTCGTTTACTGGTTGCACGCGCAGACGATGATGGTGGATGCGAATGTGGCGGCGCTCTCGGGCGCGCAGGCCATCGGCATCGGCGCGGGGAGCATGCTGCTCTCGTGGTTCGTGTATGACGGGCTGTGTCGCTCGCCGCTAGGGAAGCGTGACGGTGCGCTCGGTGCGGTGGTGATGGTGCTGCTGGGCGGGTTGACGTGGGCGCTGTGTCACTGGCTGGGTGGACGTGCGGCGTATATCCATGTGGGGACATCGATCGGCACGATCATGGCGGCGAACGTTTTCTTCATCATCATCCCGGGGCAGAAGAAAATGGTGGAGGCGATGCGGCTCGGCCAGTTGCCCGACCCGATCTACGGCAAGCGCGGCAAGCAGCGCAGCGTGCATAACAATTACTTCACGCTGCCGGTGATCTTCATCATGATCAGCAACCACTATGCGGCGACCTACGGGCATCCGCAGAATTGGGCGGTGCTACTGCTGATTTCGGCGGCGGCGGTGTCGATCCGGCATTTCTTTAACCGCAAGCACAAGGGCGTGTATGCGTGGCAGTTTCTCGGCGCGGGCGCGGTGATTTTGGGATTCACGGCGTGGTGGACGGGGCCGCACGGGCCGCCGCCGCCGATGTCGGCGACGCCGGTGAGTTTTTCCCAGGTGCAGCCGATCATCGCGCAGCGGTGCACGACGTGCCACATGCCGACGCCGACGTTTCCGGGCATCGCGCAGGCACCGGCGGGCGTGCTCTTAAATACCTCGGCAAGCATCGCGCAGAACGCGGGACGGATTTACCAGCAGGTGGCGGTCACCCGGATCATGCCGCTGGGCAACGTGACGCAGATCACGGAGGAAGAACGCGCGATGATCGCGCGGTGGTTCCACGACGGGGCTAAGACGAACTGACGGCGGCCTGTGTCGCCCGCCGTCGGGCGAAGGGCTAAGTCGGAAAAATGCAGTTGAGAGCCGAGAGCCAGATTTTAGGGGCGTGGAAGCGGGCTTCCTCGGCAAGCCGGATAGATTCCACCGTTGGCTTGTGGGTCGGCGTCAGCAAATCGGATCAGGTGTGGGAGCGAGCTTGCTCGCGACGTTTGACGCGGGGTCGCGAGCAAGCTCGCTCCCACAGGTTTCGACTGCATTTCCCAGCTAAGGGCGCCGGTTCTTGGCGTAGGCGAGGAACTGGCCCCAGGCGCGCGGGCTGAGCGAGGGCTTTTGGTGGAGCGCGCCGGCGGAGACGGCCCGGGCCAGCACGTCGAGGGCGGTGGTGGAGCGGGTGGCGGCGAGAAAGCCGGGTTCGGTGGCGAAGGCTTGGTGGACGAAGAGGAGCGTCTCCATGGCGTTGTCTTTGTTCATGACGCCGAGCGCGGTGAACTCGGCGTTGCGGGAGACGAGGCCGCGCGCGAGCGCACGCAGGATCTCGGCGCGGTCGGGGTCGGTGGGCGGGAGCACGGCGGCGAGCTGGGCGAGGGCGCGCAGCATGATGTAGTGGTAGGCGGGGCGGGCGTTGTGGGGATCGGCCCAGCGGCCGGCGTGCGGGCCGCTGGTGAGCTGGCCGGGGATGACGCCGAGGAGGGCCTTCTTTTTGGCGGCGGCGAGGTAGGCGGCCTCACCGGTGACGGCGTGGGCGCGCGCGAGGAGCCAGACGGAGAAGCTGTTGTAGTTCCAATTGGGCACGAGTGGCTGGCGGGCGGCCCAATCGGCGGCGCGGCGGGCGGAGGCGAGGGCGCGCGGATCGGCGGTGAACTCGTAATACTCGAGCATCGCAACGCCGCACTCGGCGTTGTCGAACTGGAGGCCGCCGTCGCCGAGATCGTCGATGGCCCAGCCGTTTTTCACGACGCGGCCGAGTTGGCCGGCGCGCTCGGCGCGGGCGAGAAAATCGGCCCCGACCTGCATGGCGCGGTCGGCGGACGCGCCGCGTGCGGCGGGAAAGGGAAACACGTCGCCGCCGCCCTGCGCCTGCGCCCACAGGAGGAATGCGGCGGCGTCTTTGGCGAGAGCGAGGCTGCGGTCGGCGCCGTCGAGGCGGGCCCGGGCGGCGGCGATGCCGCCCGCGAGCACCGAGGCGGGCGCGCGGAGGGCCTGGGTGAGCCGCGTGGGGTCGAGGCCGACGCGCCACCAGACGAGCTTCTCCAACTGAACGAAGTGCGGGGCGAAACCGGGTTGGGCCTCGGCGGGGGTGAGCCAGCGGGCCCCGGCCGGTGCGGGGGTGTAACGGTCGGCAACCTCGGGTTCACCGGCGTGATCGCCGAGCGAGCGGAATGCGGCGGCGACGGTGGCGCGGATGGCGGCGGGGTCCTCGGCTTTGAGGGCGGAGGCGAGGGCGGTGCGGAGATCCTCTTTCGGTGCGGCGGAGGCGGATGCGAACGCGGCGAGAGCGGTCCCGGCGACGAGCAACCTGGGGATACGCACGACGAGTGAAACGGAGGCGGCGATACGCGGGGCGTTTACTTCTTGGCTTCGACTTTACGCGTGGGCTGGCCGGCGTCGGCCCAAGTCTTGAAGGCGCCGCCGTTGGCGACGTTGTAGCCTTTGGCGGCGAGCGCGGCGGCGACGATGCCGGAGCGGTTGCCGGAGCGGCAGTAGAGAATGATTTCCTTGCCGGCGTTTTTCTCGAGGAACGGCTTCCAGTCTTTTTGCGCGCCGTCGAAATCGCTCTTCGCGAGCAAGGTCGCGGAGGCGACGACGCCGGTGTCGGCCCATTCGGCGGGCTCGCGGACATCGACGAGAACGGCTTTGCCCTCGGCGACGAGTTTGGCGGCGGCGGCGGGTTCGAGTTTGGTGATTTCGGCGGCCATGCTGAGACCAATGGTGGCGAGGAGGGTGATGAGGAGACGGGGGAGTTTCATGGGGAGAATGGGCGGGCAGATGAAAGATGACGGAGCAAATCTCCGCGATGGAAAACTTGGAGGACGATCAGGGTTTTTTGATCGGGCACGTGCTGAGGCCGAATGGGACGTAGGCGGGGCAGAAGCGAAAGGTTGCGGTGAGCAATGGCACGATGCCGATGAGGCCGAACCAGGATTTGAAATAGTAGCCGGCGCCGAGAATGGCGAGGCCGGCGAGGATGCGGAGGGTGCGGTCGAGGGAGCCGATGTTGGATTTCATGGGATGACGGGATCTGGGTTGTGGGCTACAGAACGGGAATTGCGGACAACGTTACGCTGCGTCGCGGCGATTGGCCATGTAGTAGAGGACGGGCACGGCCATGCGGCTGATGAGCAGGGAGGCGATCTCGCCGGCCATGAGGCTGATGGCGAGGCCTTGGAAAATCGGGTCGGCGAGGATGACGCTCGCACCGATCACGACGGCGAGGGCGGTGAGCAGCATCGGGCGGAAGCGCACGGCGCCGGCCTCGACGACGGCGTCGCGGAGCGAGAGACCGTGGGCGCGGCGGAGTTCGATGAAATCGACGAGGATGATGGAATTGCGGACGACGATGCCGGCGCCGGCCATGAATCCGATCATCGAGGTCGCGGTGAAGAACGCGCCCAGCGCCCAGTGCGCGGGCAAAATGCCGATGAGGGAAAACGGAATCGCGGCCATCACGACGAGCGGCGTGATGTAGCTCTTGAACCAGCCGACCATGAGCAGCGCGATGAGCACGAGCACGGCGGCGAAGGCGAGGCCGAGGTCGCGGAAGACTTCGAGGGTGATGTGCCATTCGCCGTCCCACTTGAGGGCGGGTGTGAGGTCGTCGAAGGGTTGGTTGAGGTGGTAGATCGGGAGTTCGGCGGTGGTGGCGCCGAAGGTGCGGGCGTCGAGCTTTTGGATTTCGCGGTGCATCGTGAAGAGCGCGTAGGCGGGGCTCTCGACGACGCCGGCGACATCGGCGGTGACGTAGGTGACGGGCTTGAGGTTCTTGCGGTAGAGATTGCGCTCGCCGGTGGTGCGTTCGACGCGGACGAGTTCGGAGAGCGGGACGAGGGGCGCGGCGGGGTTGAGGTCGGCGCGGACGTTGAGGGCGAGGAGGGCGGCGGGTTGCGCGCGGTCGGCGACGGGGACGTCGAGGATGATGGGCAAGTCTTCGCGCTCGTTGGGCAGGTGGAGGAGATCGACGGTGCTGCCCTGGGTGGCGAGGGCGAGGGTCCGGTTGATCGTGGCGACGCTCACGCCGTGGAGGGCGGCTTTCTCGCGGTCGATGACGTAGCGAATCTTGGGTTGGTCGGCCTCGACGAACCAATCGACGTCCACGGCGCCGGGCGTGCGCTCGATGATGGCGCGGACGGCGGTGGCGAGGGCGAGACGTTGCGGTTCGGAGGGGCCGTAGATCTCGGCGACGATGGATTGGAGGACGGGCGGGCCGGGCGGGACTTCGGAAACGGCGACGACGGCACCGTAGTTTTTCGCGATGGCGGCGAGGCGGGGGCGGTGGCGCTTGGCGATGGCGTGGCTTTGGTCGGAGCGTTCGGATTTACCGACGAGGTTGACCTGAATGTCGGCGACGTTGGGGCCGCGGCGGAGGAAGGAGTGGCGGACGAGGCCGTTGAAATTAAAGGGGGCGGAGGTGCCGGCGTAGATCTGGTAGTCGCGGACGGCGGGATCGGTGCGGATGGCGGCGGCCATCTCGGTGGCGATGCGGGTGGTCTGCTCGAGGGTGGTGCCCTCGGGGGTGTTGAGGACGATCTGGAACTCCGACTTGTTGTCGAAGGGCAGCATCTTGATCGTGACGGCGCCGAAGAGAACGAAGGCGACGGAGACGAGGAGCAGGCCGACGATGCCGGCGAGGAACGTCCAGCGCCAGCGGGCGTGGTCGAGGAGCGGCTCCATGATGCGGTGATAGAGCCGGGTGAACCAGTCGGAGGGCGCGTGGTCGTGATCGTGGGCGTGCGCGAGCGGCGCGGGCGCGGATTTCGAGTCGGGGTGGGACGCAGAATTTTCAGAGGGGATGTAACCTATTAGGTTACAAGTTGACTGGTGGCGGCGGAGGACGCGGATGGCGGCCCAGGGGGTGACGGTGAAGGCGATGACGATGGAGAAGAGCATCGCGGCGGTGGAGCCGATCGGGATCGGCCGCATGTAGGGGCCCATCAGGCCGCCGACAAAGGCCATGGGGAGAATCGCGGCGATGACGGCCCAAGTGGCGAGGATCGTGGGGTTTCCCACTTCGTCCACGGCGGCGAGGGCGAGCTCGCTCAGGGATTTTTTCTCGGCGCCGGGGAGGCGCGTGTGGCGGACGATATTTTCG
>JANXLP010000636.1 GCA_025355125.1 Opitutaceae bacterium
CGAGCTCGAGAGCCGGCTCGCGCAGGAGACGCTGCGTGCGCGCGAACAGGCGCTGCGCACGCTGAAGTTTCAGCAGTCGCTCCTCGCGCCCAAACTCGCACTGCTCCGGCCCGATCTCGACTGGCTGCTCACCCACCTCGCTTTCACGCCCGCAGAAACCGCCGCCGCCAACGACCGCCGCGAAAAACGCGCCGCCGCGCTGCAAAAATCGCTCACCGAAGCCAAAGGCGCGCTCGAGAAAACCTCGGCCATCGTGACAAGTCTTGAGCGCCGCGCCAACGACGCGACGAAGCGTGAACTTGAATTGCGCCGCAACGACCGCCAGAGCGCCAACGAGATCATCGAACTGCTCTCCGCGCAAAAGGAACGCCTGGTGGAATTCGACCAAATCGCCGACCAGCGACGCCGCACTCTCGGCGAGGACCTCCCGCGCGCAGAGTTGGTCGCGTGGGACAAGGCCAACCGCACCGCGCTCGAGGCGCTGACGAAACTCCGCCGCCAACACGTGGCGGACCTCGTGAAGGGCCGCAGCGAACTTCAGGATTTGTCCGAACGCCTCAACAAGCTCACGCCCGAGGAAACCGATCTCCGCGCCCCGTTGCTCGAGCGCGACCGCGCCCTCCGCGCCTGGATGAAGGTCGCCGAAGAAGAGCGCGGCGACCTCGACGCCGTGCGCACCGCCCGCCTGCGGTTGCAGGAAGAAATCGGTCACCGTGTCACGACGTTCTCCCTCTCCGACACCAGTCGCGCCTTCACCACCAACCTCGTCGCCGCCTGGAACTACGAGCTCTTCTCCGTGCAGGACCAGCCCGTGCGCGTGAAGACGCTCCTCACCGTCCTCGTGCTGCTCGGCCTCGGCTTCGCGCTCTCGCGCCGACTCAGCGCAGCCCTCGCCCGCCTCGTGTTTCGCCGCCTCGGCCTCAGCCAGGGCCGCAGCGCCGCGTGGCAGACGCTCTGCTTCTACGGGCTGTGCCTCATCATCGTCCTCACCGCGTTCAACCTCTTTCACCTTTCGCTCACGCAGTTCTCCGTGGTGAGCGGCGCACTCGCGGTCGGCCTCGGCTTCGGCAGTCAGGCGCTCCTCGGGAATTTCATCAGCGGCATCATTCTCCTCATCGAGCGCCCCGTGAGCACGGGCGACGTCATCACGCTCGACGGCCAGGAAGTCACGGTGGAGCGCATCGGGCCGCGCAGCACCATCGTCCACTCCGGCGACAACACCCACATCGTCGTCCCCAACAGTCAGCTGCTTGATCGCGCCGTCATCAACTGGACGCTCTCCGACGATATCGTCCGCCGCAAAATCACCCTCGGCGTCGCGCACGGTTCGCCCACGCGCGACGTGGACCGCCTCCTCACGGAAGTCCTGATGAACCACCCGCAAGTCCTCAAAGAGCCGACTCCGCGCGTGGAATTCCAAGAGATCGGCGAGAGCGCCATGCGTTTCGAGGCCGTCTTTTGGTGCCACCTCGGCGAACAGGGCCGCATGACGACCGAGCTGCGTCACCGCTTCCTCGAAACCCTCGCCCAAGCCGGCATCGGCCTCGCGATGCCGAAGCGCGAAATTCACCTCACCACGGCGCAACCGCCGCAGGTCACGAACACGCCACCGGCCACGCACGAGCCCAAAGCGGGTGCGTGATTTTCCGTCGTAGCGCCGGCATCCAGCCGGCTTATCAGAAGCCGGCTGGAAGCCGGCGTTACTTCTGTCCCCCTCACCCCGCCTTCGCCTTCTCCTCCGCCGGCCGGATTCTCAGCACGATGAAGATCGAGAGTAACGCGAAGCCCGCGAAGACGCCGAAGATCAGATTCAGCGGCACGTGCCGGTCGCGCAGCGCGCCAAAAGCCCAATCGCCGAAGCCGCCGCAACTGATGCTCACGAGATTCATGATGCCGTAGCCCGTGGCCCGCCACTCCGGCCGCGCGATCTGGCAGAGGATGGGCATATTGTTGCAGTCAAAGAATCCCCAACCGAGGCCGAAGATGATCAAGCCCGCGATAGCGAGCGTGAGAGTGGGCGCGTTGCCCACGCCGAAGAGCGCCGGGAGGAACAGCGCCATGCCGATCGCACTGGTGAAGATGCGCCCGCGGTTGGTCGTCTTCATCCAACGATCCGCCAGCGTGCCGCCGATGAGCGCGCCGACGAGCGAGGCGAGTTGCACGTAGAGAATCGCACTCACGCCGGCCTTACCCTGCCCGAGGGAGAATTTCTCGCGGAGGATCTCCGGCATCCAGTCGCGCACCACCCAGCCCGCGATGGCCGGCAGCGTGAAATAGAGCAGGAGGAGAATGAAATTACGGTTGCCCAGCAGCCCGCGGAGCACGCCGGTCTTCGCTGCGGCCGTATCTTCCACGGTCGGCGCGACGCGCACCGGATCACGCAGCGCGGCGATGAGCGGGATCGCGTAGATCACGCCGATCATGCCGCAGGTGGAGAACATCCAACGCCAGCCGTGGTCCGGCGAATCCGCCATGTAGCCGGCAAAGCCCCCGATGATCTGGCCGACATAAATACCAGCCTGATGCACCCCCACCGCCCGCGAGCGGGTGGAGCCGAGGTGATAATCGGAAATCAACGCCAGCGCCGCCGGGATATAAAACGCCTCGCTGATCCCCATCACCGCGCGCGCCGCCAGCAACTCGTGAAACGTCGTGACGTGCCCCGTCCACCACGTGACCAGCGACCAGACAAAGAGACTCCCGCCGATTACCCAACGCTTGCTGAAACGGTCAGCAATGTAGCCGCCGAAGGGGCTGAGCACCGCGTAAGTCCATTTGAAACAGCCCAAAATCAACCCCCAGTCGGCACGGTTCGCGATGCTCGGGATGTCGGCGACCATCGACGCCTTCATCGTGGCGAGCATCTGCCGGTCGAGATAGTTGAGCAGCGCGACCGGGAAGAGCAGGAAGACAACCATCCACGCGTAGCGGAGGGGATTGGGGGCGGAGGGGTTCATGCAGACCTAGGGGTCAGTCGATGTTTCACGTCCCGGCCGCCGGCGCGAGCGCAACGTGGTGGTGCTTAAAAAGCGCCCGCAGCTCGGCGATGATCTTCGCGTAGAGCAGGCGCGACTCGGGCGAGACCACGGTCTTCGGCGTGCCGGGATTGAACCCGCGCGCCTCGAGGCCGGCCGCGACGTTCAGAGGAAAGGTGAGCTGGTCGATGATCGGGCCGAGCGCCTTCATCACACCCGCGGCGGCGGTGGCGTCGCCGGGCTGGCCCTGACGGCAGACGCGGTCGATCAGCACCATCAGCTCCGGCACGATGTTCACGAGGCCGCCGATGCAGCCGGCGGCGCCCAGGGCGAAGACCTCGGGCAGGCGCGTATCGGAGCCGGACATGACGACGAAGTTCTTCTCCCGGCCGAGCGCGATCAGCTCGCGGTGGTAGGCGAATTCGCCGCCGCTCTGCTTGATCGCGCACATCGGCGCGCGTTCGGCGAAGGCCGCAACCGTCGGAAGGTCGATACGTTTGCCGGTCAGCTCAGGAAAATTGTAGAGCATCACCGGCAGGCCCACGGCGTCGGCGACGTGGAGGAAATACGCCAGCATGTCGGCCTGCGACACGGGGAAAAATACCGGCGGCATCAGCGCGATGGCGGAGTAGCCGAGGCTCTTCGCGGCGCGGCCGAGCTCGATGGCGGCGCGCGGGCGGATATCGGTGACGTTGGCGATCAGCGCGAGCGGCGCGGCGAGCTCGGCGACGGTGGCGAGCACGGCTTTGCGTTCATCGACGGTAAAGTGCGGAAACTCCCCCGTGCTGCCGAGTGCGAGGATGCCGCCGATGCCGTGGCTCCTTTCAAACGCGATATGGGACGCGAGGGACGCGCGATCAACGCGGCCCTCGGCATCGGTGGGAATCCATTGGGCGGAAAAAATTCCGCTCGGGCGAAAGGGAGAGGCGATAGACATGGAGAATTAAAAGTAGAGCGGGTCTCTGACCCGCCCTTTGAGCGTGGCTGGGCGTGGAGGGCGGGTCGGAGACCGCGCCCTACTCTTTGGCGCGTGGGTTGGGGAGCGAATAGAAGAAGCCGTCTTCGGCGCCGATCAGGAGCGTGGCGCCGGCGATACCGGCGGTGCGCATCACGGTGGGGTTGGTGGCGTGGCCGGCGAGCACGTGTGTGCTGACCGGACCCTCATCGCGAAACGCCCACTGGCCGGCGGCGTTTTTGCCGAGGTTGCGGAAGAAATTCACATTCGGGCTGCTGTTCATGAGGATGTCGGTCTTGCCGTCGCCGTCCCAATCCACCGTGCAGAACGTGCGCCGGCCGCCGCGACCGAAGTCGCCGTTGTTGAGACGAAGAAGACCGGAGACCTTGTTTTGGGGGATGCCGTTGCTGTTGAACTCGCTCGCGCCCTCGCTCCAGAAAACGCGTTGCGGCGGCGAGAGAGTGAGCGCGCCGTCGGCTGCGCGTCTGCGTTCGTAGAGCGCGAGGTAGCCTTCGCCGTCGGACATCACGAGATCCATGAGCCCGTCGCCGTTCCAATCGACCATTTGCGGCGTGGTGCGCCACTGGCTGACAAGTTCTCGGCCCTGCGGGCTCCACCAGTTCCACGGAGCTTTTTGCGCGGGAGAACCGGGCGCGAGTTCGACCGGCCGGCCAACCGCGAGGCGCGGGGCCGTGCGTGTGCCGGTATTTTTATACCACATGACTTTTCCCCAGATGCCGTTGGTCATGATGTCGGGTAACCCGTCGCCGTCCCAGTCGGCGACGCTGACAATCGAATAGCCCCACTTCGCTTCAGCTGGGCCTTGGATGGAGCCGTTTGGACCGGCTTGCTCGCGGATGAGTTGGCCCGCGGCCGAGAGATAGACAGGGGCCGCCCAGCGCGTAGGCGCACCGCCGAGGTTTTTGATGAATGCGATGTAGCCGGCGCTGTTGCCGGAAATGATGTCTTCGAGGCCGTCTCCATCCCAATCGAAGGCATAGGGAGTGGCGAGCGCACCGAATTTCACGTCGTCGGCGAACTGGCGGAAGTAGCGCGGCGGCAAAAACTGCGGCATGCCGTCGACGGTCTTCCCGGTGTTTTCCAGGAAGGCCACGCGGCCGTCTTCGTCGCCGCACACGATGTCCAGGAAACCATCGCCATTAAAATCGACCGCCGTCGGCGTGATCATGCAGAGGTCCATTTTGACCGGCACGCCCGCACTCACGAGGGCGCGACCGGCCGCATAAACCGGCGCCGTGCGCGTGCCGATGTTTTCGTAGAAGGTAAAGCCGTCGCGAAACTCGCCGCAGATCAGATCGAGTTTCCCGGTGCCGCGGAAATCGCCCCACATCGGCGAGGGCATCCCGTAGGGGTCGACGTCTTTGCCGCCGGCCTGCAATCGGAAGGGCGCGGCGTAAACGGGTTTCTCCGTCGTGCCGGTATTGCGGATGATGTAGACGTAGCCGCGCAGTTTGCCGCGGGTCCACTCACCCTTCGCGTTGAACGCGCCCTCGCCGCCGTTGAGCGGTCCGAAGTCGCCCCAGAAATCGATGCCGACGGAAACGTCGAGCGCGCCGTCGCCGTCGAAATCGACGAGTTGCCACTGGTTTTGGCGGATGTTGCCGGGTTCGGTCAGGATTTTCTCCGGCACCCCGAGCGGCTGGGGTTGGGTGAACTGCGAATTCAGGAAGTCCGGATAGGTGTTGCCGCGATAATCGTAGGCCGCGCCGGTCTTGACGCTGGCAGTCGCGGTGACGAGGGGCTTACCCGTGACATAGGAAATGCCGACCGATTGCTCCGATTTGCCGATGAGCACGGCGGGCTTGAAGATCGGGAGCTTGAGCTGCGGATCGATCTGGCCGCTGTTCTCGAAGAACCAGGTGCCGTTGTAGGGCTTGTCGGTGCAGACGACGACCAGATCCATGAGCCCGTCGCCATTGTAGTCCATCGGCAACGGCCACGCCCATAGGCCGACGCCGAGATCGGTGACCAGGCCGGGGTTATTGTAGGCGAGGCGTGGCAATACCTCCGACTCGGCCGAGCGCAGCGGAGCGGCCAGAGCCACCAGCAAGGCAAGATGGGCGGAGAAATAAAGGCGGTGCATAGGGGAAGAGGAAATAAGACAGAGCGCCGAAGCCGAATGTAAGGCCAATCCAGGTAAGAAGACGACCCGATGTCGCGGGCGGCTAGAAAGGTTCGGTTTTCTTCACTGCGCTCTTCCGTAGAGGGTGGCCGGGCAAAAGTGCAGCCCTGCGACCCGGCTCCGGGTGAGCAGTTAGAACGTCGCGGAAACGCTGAAGCGGTAGGTGCGTGGCGCTTGGTCGCGCGTGATCAGAAACGGATCGTTGGTCAGGTTGGTGACCATCAGGTCGAAGTTGTAATTCTTCCAGCGGTAGCCTGCACCGACATCGCAGCTTTTCTGGCTGTCCGGAATCTTTGAAAGGCCGAACCCGGTAATCTGGGTGAGGAGAGGGCCGATGGCGGTCACTCCGCCCTTCACTTCCCAACCCTGCGCCTTGCCGTCGCGAAAACTATACTTGAGGAAGAGATTCGCGTTCCAATCCGGAGCGAAGCGCAGCGGGATCCGGCCGGGGTTGGACGCCGTCGTCCAGCCGAGGGAATTCTGCTGCCCGGTGAAGCCTTGGCTGGTGTTCAAATCGGTGAAATTGGCGATGATGGCCAGCCGGTCGGTGATGCTGCCATAGGCAGTGATCTCGTAACCCTTCGATTGGGCGCCCGGGATCTCGGAAACCGTGCCAAACGTCACGTTCTGGCCCTGGGAAACTCCGTTGGCCAGGACGTTGATCGTGCTGCCCACCCGGATCATTTCCCAATACGTGACCGTGAACGACAACCGGCCCTGCAACGCCTCGCCCTTGACGCCGAATTCCTTGAGTTCGGTCAACGGAGCGACCGAAAAGAACTCATCGCGCCGCGGGTCGCCGGGGAGCAGGCCGTTGTAACGGGCCACGTTGGACGGAGCGTCGTTCTGCACGCTCTTGACGGCATAAACCGACAGCGCGGGCGTGATCTTGAACGTAGCGCCGTAGCGGTAGGAGTTCAGCGTCACCTTGGCGGCCGCGGTGCGCAGTCCGGTGATCCGGCTGCTGGTGCCGGTCGCGCTGCGGTCTGAGCGCAGACCGCCGGTGAGCAACAGGCGGTTTTTGAAGAAGCCCAAGTCCTGCTGCACATATTGCCCGTAGGCGTAGTTGTTGTTCTGCGTCGAGGTGGCGATGGGCAGGTTGGCGACGCGGCCGCTGTAGAACGCTGCACTGTTTCCCGCCGCCTTGATCGCCGCCATGTTCAGGGTGTTGAACGGCGCGTTGGGCACGCCGTTGTAAAACGCGTCCGCGGTGGCGCCGTCGTCGTAAGAATAACCGACCATCGTCATACCGGTGAGCACGTCGTTCCAGCCATAGCGCGCGATCAGATCGCCCTGATAGGTTTGGCCGCGACGCCAACCGTTGCCTGCCTGCGACTGCGAGTTGGCCACGATCCGGGTGTTGTCCTCGCCGGTGAAGTAGCGCTGATCGTAACCGAAATAGCGGATGTTCGCGACCTGGCGGAAATCGAGCCACTTGGCGAACTGGTGGGTGAGGAAGAGCGTCGCGTTGGCGATCTTGTTTTTGTCCTCACTGCCGGGGCCCGCGATGTTGAAGTTATAGGGCAAGCCCAGGGCAGTGATCGGGTCGGTGGCATTGTTGAAGATGCCGACCCGGCGGCGGGCCTTCTCCGGATAAATCGCAAAGCCGTGACCCTCTTCGCGCGAGGGCGTGTTGAGACTCAGCAACTCGGACGTAAGCACGAGTTCCGTCCGGGGCGTGATCCGATACTTAAAAGAGGGATAGAGCGCGTAGCTTCTCACCTCGTGAAACTTGATGTAGTCCTCGCCGTCCTGAACCGAACCCGCGACGCGCATGGCGAAGTTGCTGTCTTTCACGGTCGCGTAGTTCCCGTCGAACTCGAGCCGGTGCATCGCGCTGTCCGCTTCGTCGAAATTGAAGGCGTATTTGAACGACGAGGCGGTGGCGCCCAACTCCGGCTTCTTAAGCAGGTAGTTCAAGAGACCGGTGCCGCCGGCCCGCCCCTGCACCGCCGAAGGCGGACCTTTGACGACTTCGAGGCGCTCGTAGCCGACGAGGTCGCGCTTGTTATTACCCATCCGCACGCCGTCGACCGAAATGGAGCCGGCGGTCTCAAATCCGCGGAGACTGACGTTGTCGCCGTTGCCCGCATAGCGGTTGCGCACAAAAACGTTGGCGAGGTATTTGAGCGACTGGTCGAACGTGGTCGCGCCGATATCGCTCCAGAATTCCTTCGTCACGATATCCACGGTCTGCGGAATATCGATGATCGCCGTGTTGGTGCGCGTGGCCGTGGACGCGGAGGATACCTTGTAGCCCGCGGACTTCTCGGCCGTGACGGCAAACGGCGTCAGCTTGATGGTTTCGGCGCTCTCGGCGGCCGGAGCTGTTTGGGCGGACAGGCCGGTAACGAAGGCGCCGGCGGACAACGGGGCCAGGACCAGACGAAGCAGGGCATTGGGTCTCATGGATCGGAGGATTTGGGTTAGGCCGGCGAAACCGGCGGGGTATCGGATCGAAGCGCATGATTTGCTAAATCGTTTTTTCAAATCAAGGAAAATTCCCTCTCTAGGAAAAATTGACGTAGAATTCCACCCGGCCCCGTCGCCGGAGCGGTGGCGGGGTCAGAGCCTTTTGGGATCGATCACCACGTGCTTAATTTTCACCCGGTCCCAAGTGTAGACCATGTGGACGAGCCCGTCGCGTGACTGGATCACGGAGGGATACGCGTAGCCGTTTTTCAGCGGCTGGTCTTCGACCGTCACGAGCATGGCCCATTTCACGCCGTCACGGGAGACCGAGACGTTGAGCGGCCAGCGCACGCCCCAATCGTCGTTGGCATCGGCGATGCCGGGCTGCGCCCCGCCGAGGGCATTGGCTTTGGGATTACTCGGCGCCCCGCCGGCACGCTCGCGGAGATTGTAGACGAGCAACTGACGGCCATCGGCCAGCGTGACGGCATCGCTGCCAGAATTGGGGTTATACAAACCCGACGAGACGAGGGGGCTCCACGTGCGCCCCTGGTCGCGCGACCAGCTTGTGGTGATCGTCTTTTCCTTGCTTCGACAGAGGATCTGCAAGCGACCGTCCGCGTGGGTGAGGACGCTGGGCTGTATGGAATTGAACTTTCCGTCGGAATCGAGCGGGCCGGTGACTTGCCACGTGCGCCCGAGATCGGCGGAGCGCTCGACGTGGACGTCCCAGCGTTTTGTAACGTGATTCTCCGTGCTGGAGCCCGAGATCAGCGTGCCATCGGCGAGTTGGATGGGTTTGTTTTTGATCGGCCCGAGCACGTCTTCGGGCAGGCGGCGCGGCTCAGACCAAGTGCGCCCACTATCCGCCGAGGTTATGAGCATGCCCCACC
>JANXLP010000660.1 GCA_025355125.1 Opitutaceae bacterium
CCCGGCGCGTGTCACGTTTTACGTGACACTCGCCGGTGACTGCGTGCGGGCAGGCCGAAGAAAGTGTCACGTAATACGTGACACTCGCCGGGAGGAGGCGGTGGTGGGGAGTGGCGCAGGGCGGAGGGGAGGGCATGCAGCGTGGGACGGTTGTCGGGGCGGGTCAGCCATGGATGGGGCGGGTGCGTTCGCGGAGGGGGCGGGCATCGCGGCCGGCGAGGGTGGCGCGGATCTCGGCGAGGATGCTGAGGGCGACTTCGGCGGGCGTCTCGGCGCCAAGGTCGAGGCCGACGGGGGCGTGGAGCGCGGCGCGTTGGGCGGAAGTCGGGGCGGTGTCGCTGAGGGCAAGGTCGGCGAGGATGCGGTCGGCGCGTTTTTTGGGGCCGAGGAGGCCGAGGTAGGCGAGGTCGAGCGGGAGGAGATCGCGAAGGAGCGGCACGTCGTGAATATAGTGGTGCGTCATCACGACGGCGAACGAGCCGGGCTCGGGGGCGACGCGGGCGACGAGTGCGTTGGCGGGCGCAACGAGGATGCGGTCGGCCGTGGGGAAGCGGGCGGCGGTGGCGAAGGCGGTGCGGGGATCGGCGATGGTGACTTGCCAACCGAGCGTGTCGGCGAGTTGGGCGAGAGGTTGGGCGTCGTCGCCGGCACCGAAAATGAGCAGGGCGGGTGGCGGGGTGATGGTTTCTTGGAAGACGGCGGTAGCGGCGGAGAGCGAACCTAGATCAGATAAGAGGCGGGTGCCGAGAGGCTCGGTGCCGGCTGGGGCGCGCCAGACCACGGCTAAAGGGGTGGGGCGGCGGGCGGCGAGGTTGGCGGCGAGAGCGGATACCCAGGGCGCTTGCGCGGAGACCGGCTCAAGCAGGACTTGCACGACTCCGTGGCAACCCAGGCCGACGCCCCAGACGAGATCGTTTTCGGAGGAGGTGTCGTAGGTGATGAGTTCGGCCTCGCCGGTGGCGGCGACGCGCTGGGCGCGGACGAGGACATCTTCTTCGAGGCAGCCGCCGCTGATGGACCCAAGGCGCAGGCCGGTCGCAGTGACGAGGAGACGCGCGCCGGGGCGGCGATAGGAGGAACCGGCGACGGCGACGAGGGTGGCGAGGACAGGGTGGGGCGATCCAGACGGACCGGAGCGAAGCTCTTGAAGAATGCTGGAAAGTGGATTCACGGGAGGGTGTCCGTTGCTTGGGAATTGAGGGGAACGGCAACGCTGCGAAACGAGCTGGTTTTTGGCAAACAGGGAGGCTAAGTCGGCGACGTTTTAGAAAATTCGTCATATCGATGAGTCCGAGGGAACATTCATAATTCGCACTTGCGAAACGTAACCGGATTATGACAAAGCTTCCGAGCTACACAACGACAGGGCCGTCCACAACCGGCCAATACTGCAACCACAACACCACTGTTAGCTATGAACAGCCTGCTGTCCAAATCAGCGCGTGACGCATTGCGTCTTGCCCTCATCGCGGGAGTGTCCGTCGGCGTCCTTGCCGCTCAGACCACCACCGCTACCCCGCCTACGACCACGACTAAGAAAGACCCGAACGAATCTGTAGTCCTCGAGAAATTTGAGGTCACCGGTTCACGCGTTAAACGTCTCGATGTGGAGACTCCCCAACCCGTGGTGACTTACACGGCGCAGTCGATCGAAGAGTCCGGCTACCGCACGATCGGCGAATTCGTGCAGAGCCTCCCGTTTAACTCCGGATCGGCCAACTCGATCTTCCAAGGTTCGAGCTTCACGCGCGGTGCGGTCACCGCCAATCCCCGTGGCCTTGGTAGCAATCGCTTCCTCACGCTAATCAACGGTCGTCGTGCGATCACCTACGCGCTCACCCAGTCGAACAACAATTCGATCTTTGACTTCAACAGCATTCCTTCGTCGGCGATCGATAGCATCGAATTCCTGAAGGACGGCGCTTCGGCCATCTACGGTTCCGATGCCATCACCGGCGTTCTCAATATCAAGTTGAAGAAGAATTACACCGGGCTCCGCGTTGATACCTATGTGGGCAATACGATCGGCCATGACTCCTTGGTGAAATCGGCCAGCGTTTTGACCGGTGCGCAAACGGGCAAGACCTCGGTGTTCGTCACCGCAAACTACCAAGGGGGAAACTCGAGCTTCATCCGGGACTATGATCGCTCTAAGACGACCAATTATCTGGACCTCGGGACGAACAAAGGCGCGAACCTCAACAGCTCGGCTAACTGGCCGGCCAACCTCACTCTCACTGCTGCGCAGGCCACGGCTGCCGGCTTCACGGGTGGTTCAGGTTCCTACATCCTTACCGGCGGTAAACCGACGGCGACTCCCACTCGCTCGCAGTTCGAGCGCGTGGCGGTTATTCCCAACGAGAATCGCTATGATTTCGCCAAGACTTTCCAACTGAATCCCGACTACGACTACATCAGTTACTACACACGTCTGAATCACGAGTTTTCCGACAAGCTTTCGCTTTTCATCGAGGTTTCCGGCTCGAACAATCTGACGAGATTCGGCTTCACCCCCTCGGTTATTCAAAGCACGCAAAATGCGGGCACCGGTCCGACTGGCTTGCTTAATGTGCCCGCCAACAACCCCTACAATCCCTTGGGTATCGACCTGACGAATTTTCTTTATCGGACTAGTTTCGGACCGTCTCGGCAGTTCGACACCGAATCCTCAGGAGGAAACTACCTCGTGGGCCTGAAAGGGAACCTGAATGCCGATTGGTCTTGGGAACTCGGCACAGCCTACGGTTATGGCGTCGTGGCGACCACCACCCGCAACCAAATCCGAGCGATCGATCTGCAAAATGCCCTCAACGGCACGACTCGCGCTACCGCTCTGAATCCGTTCGGTCCTTCCGATAATCCGGCGCTGGTGAACGGCCTTTTCACTATTTCCAACGCCAGCGCCAAGGTTCTTTCCTATGGCACCGACCTCACGGTAGGCGGGACCATTTCGCAATTCTCGCTCCCAGGCGGCGAGATTGGCGTGGCGGCAGGAGGCGAGGTCCGGAAGGACAAGCTTGATACCCGGCCGGATACCGCGGCTTACGTCGGCTCTGGCGGCGGTTTGCCGCTCACGGGTTCGCGCTCGGTCAAGTCTGCTTACGTTGAAGTTTCCCTTCCGGTGTTGAAGTCGGTGGAGTTCCAACTCGCCGGTCGCCATGAAAGCTACAGCGATTTCGGGAAAACGAACAAACCCAAGATTGGTGGTAAATTCCGGGTTCCAGAGAATAGGTTTATCGACATCGTTTTCCGCGGTTCTTACTCGAAGTCCTTTAAAGCTCCCGATCTCGGTCGCCTTTACGCTTCCCAGACCGTCGCTTTTTCCAGCACGGTGCTGACCGATCCGCTCCGTCCGCAGGATCCTGCCACCCAGCTCCGGCTTATCTCGGGCGGCAATCCCAACCTGAAGCCAGAAGAAGGCCGCATCCAATATCTCGGCACGATTATTGAAATGCCGAAGAGCGTGAAGAATTCATGGCTCAAGGGCCTGAGCTTCTCGGCGGATTACTTCAACTACCGGATCGACAATGTCATTACCTCGCCCTCGACGAATTTCCTTTTGAGCACCCAAGGCAGGGCTCAATTCCCGAACGCGATCATTCGCGATAATTCCACCGAAAATCCGGGTCCGATCCGTAATGTTTTCACGGTGCCGGTGAATTTGGCCCAGCAGAGCTACAAGGGCTACGACTTCGAACTCATTTACAAGCTGGCCGACACGCGTCTCGGCACTTTCGAGACGACAATTCGGGCGACCTACATCCATGAAATTGCATCCGACTCAGGGCTCGGCGGCGGTAACTTCAGCAATGAAGGTCTCTACAATAATCCCCGCCTCAACATGACCGGGACGCTGCGTTGGAGCCGCAAAGACTGGGCCGCCGCAGTATTCGTAAACCGCACCGGCCAATATTTCAACGATGCCTATACGGTCGCTGGCTGGGGAGAGAATCCGTCCACGCTGATCAATCCTTCGGTGAGTTATCGCGGTCTCTGGAACACCACGATCACGCTGGGCGCGCAAAATGTCATGGATCAAGAGCCGCCGAAGAATGGTCGTGAAACGACGGGCTTCGATCCGAACACCTATGGCAACCTCGTCACCGGGCGTTTTATCTATGTCCGCGTAAGCAAAGAATTTTAAGCGGACTGCTCGTATGAGTAGCCTGGCTGTTTGATTTTGAGCGCGCTCTCTTTTTAGAGAGCGCGCTTTTTTTGATTATGCATTTCAAAACGCACCCGCTGGAAGAAATGCTTTTGGAGCTGTCTGCAGGCCCCATCGAGTCCGCTCCTCCGGACGGGACGTCCGGAGTAGCGGCCCCCGCCTTTTTAACCGCTCTCCGAATAAGCGGGATTCGGTTCACCGGTCCCTAAATTTCCTTCATCCCATGAAATTCGCCCCTCGCCTCACCCTTGCCGCAGTCGTGGTCGCGCTCGTCGCGCTCCGTTTGCCGGCAGCACCACCGCCGGAATTGCCGGTGTCCACTTTCTTCAAGAAACCGTCGATGACGGCGCTTCGCTTCTCGCCGGACGGTAAGCGCATCGCCTGTCTGATTCCCTTTGAGCGCCGCATGAATCTCGCGGTCATAGATCTGGAGAAGAAGACCAAGGTTCTGCTCACCAATTTCAAGGATAACGATGTCGGCTCAATCCGCTGGGTCGGCAACGAACGGCTGATCTTTACGCAGGACGTGGATGGGCAGGAGGTCCCTTCCGTGATGGCCGTGAACCGCGATGGCACTGATCCCACCAAGCTTTTTGGCTACGACAGCACGGCACAATCAAGCGTCGTCAACGGGCGGTTCGGCGGTCTTCTAGTGCCGATTGAAGATGATCCGAAGAATATACTGGTTCTGGCCTACCTCTCGGGTTCGCAAGGCCCCGATGTGGGCAAAATGAATCTCAGCACGGGCCGCATCAGCCTCCATGTGCCCAATCCCGGTTTCGTGAGGCGCTGGGTGCTCGACCGTAAGGGCCAAGTTCGGATCGGGGTATCTTCCAAGGCGGGCAAGACGCAAATTCTTCACCGCGCCGCCGGTGGTTCGGGCTGGGAGGTTCTGGATAACGGCATGAGCGGGGAGCCGGATGCGGATACGGAAGCGACGGCGATCGGGACGTGGTCTCCGCTAGCCTTCGATGGCGATAATCGCACGCTTTTCGTTTCAAGCCGCGTGGGGCGCGATCGCTCGGCCGTTTACCGTTACGACACGGAGACGCGGAAGCTCGGTGATTTGGTCGTTGAAGATGATGTTTACGACGTCACTGATGGAGTGCCCGACTATAATCCCTACCCGCTGCGCGGCCCGATCTACGACGACGCCAAAGCCAAGATTGTCGGCTTCGCTTACCGGCGCGAAAAACCCAAGGTGGTGTGGTTCGACGATGATTTTGGCCGGATGCAAAAGCAGTTCGACGCTTCCCTCCCCGACACGGCCAATTTCATCCTCGCGGCTTCCGATGACGCCTCGAAGCAGCTCGTCCTGGCGCAGAGCGACCGCGACCCCGGGGTTTACTACCTCTTTGATCGGCTGAAGAAGAAACTTGAAGAACTTGCGGTGGTGAAACCGGGCATCGACCCCGACCAAATGGCGGCGATGCAGCCCGTTTCGTTTACCGCTCGTGACGGTCTGACGCTGCGCGGATATCTCGCGCTGCCCAAGGGGCGCGAGGCGAAGAATCTCCCGCTTGTCATCCATCCTCACGGCGGTCCCTACGGTATTCGCGACGATTGGGTCTTCAACGCCGAGGTGCAATTCTACGCGAACCGCGGCTTTGCGGTGCTTCAGATCGATTATCGCGGATCGGGCGGCTATGGCGCGAAGTTCGAACGCATCGGCTATCACAAATTCGGCTTGGAAATGCAGGACGATCTTACGGACGGCGTGAAATGGGCGGTCGCGAACGGATTCGCCGATCCCCAGCGCGTCGTGATCAGCGGAGCCAGCTACGGCGGTTATGCCACGATGGCGGGGTTGGCCTTCACCCCGGAGCTCTACTGCGCGGGCATCAATTATGTCGGCGTGACCAATCTGACGAGTCAGTGGGGTAAATATAAAGGCACCGATTCTCAGCTCGGTGTGATTCATCGCCTCTTCGGCGACATGGACAAGGCTGCTGACCGGAAGCGAGCCTACGATACTTCACCGGTCAACTTCGCCGACCGCCTCCGCGCTCCCGTGCTCATGGCCTATGGAAAAAACGATCCGCGGGTGAAGATCGACCAAGGCTACGACATGGAATCGGCGCTGAAAAAAGCCGGAAAGCCCTATGAAATGCTGATCGAGCGCGACGAGGGGCATGGTTTTCGCAAGGAGGAACTCAGCATCGCCTTCTACACCAAAGTTGACGAGTTCCTGAAGAAACACGTGCCGTTGCCGGGGACGAACGTGAAGATCGGGCCTACCAAAACCATCGATTTGCCGGCAAAGCTTTGAACGGTGTGGCCGGACGCTACGTCAGGAAAGTGGGGCGAATTGGGTTCGCCCCGTTTTCGGTGCCATCGAGCAAGCGGGTTTATTTGGGCGTGGGAGCGGTCGCTTTCACCTCGACGATCTCGCCAATCTTAACCTCGGCGCGGTTATCGTTGAAAACCTGCATGCCGGAGGTCGTTTCGCCCCAATAAGGTCCGGCGGCTCGCAGGAGGGTGGCGATGACATCGCCAAACTGTTTGCCGGGTTCTTTCGGAGTGGCGACGATGGTCGTCCATAGGCGGGTGGCGGCTTTTCCCTTGGCCTTAAGCTCGGCGTAATCGAAGGCATCAATCACGATCAGGTGGAAATTACGGGTTTCGCCGTAGCCGGAGATCGCGCCCATCGCCGTGCTGTTGGCGGCGAGGTTCGCTCCGACGCCGCCGGCGGTGTCGCCGTTGCCTCCGCCCGGACGCCCGCCACTGCCGCCGCCCCAAGCACTTTTGGTATTGGTGGTGTTCTCGGCGGCGGCGGCGAGCGCGTCGTCGCGTCCGCCGGCGCGATTTTCAAAAACGGTATCTCCGCCCAGATTCACAAGACTGCGCGGATCACGGGTGCGGGGCTGCATCCCGTCTTTCCACGCGAGCTGCTCGGTGCGCACCGTCGGGAGCCGCCAAGGGCGTTCGCCGTAACTCACCTTGAGCACGAGGGTCACCTTGGCTGGCTCGCGGATGAGGCCTTGGGCGTCTGCGCCGTTGATATAGTTTTTCGTCGCGAGGGCGGGTGTGAGACGGGCGCAGACTTCTTCGTAGGTCAGATCGTTGTCGTAGATTTCGCCGGGGAGAAAGATAAAGTGCCTCGGGTGGGCCAGAGGGGCGACATCGCGGGGGGCGGGGTTCAGGGTGTTTTGCCCGTGGGCGAGCTGATGCAGCTGATCGCGTGGCGTTTCCCGGTAATTGGCGGAGGAAACGGAAACAGGGGCGACCCCCTGAATGTCCGCAGCGGACTGGGCGTGCGCGGTGCCATTGTTGGCCGTAAAGAGGGCGAGGGAGGGGAGAAAGGACCAGAGGGTTTTCATGACGACGGTGAGTTTGGGGCAAAAGCCGGCGAAAGAAAGCGTCGGCTGGCGAAACGGTCTAAAGGCGAGGAAGGTCATGGCTTTCGGAAGGAAGAGAGCAGTATCGCGTTCTACACCAAAATTGACGACTTTCTGAAGAAGAACGTGCCGCGTTTGGAGGGAAGCGTGACCATCGGAACGAGCAAGGTCGTCGATTTACCGGCCAAGTGAATTACAAAGGGCGTGACTTGAGTTCGGGGCGCCCCTTCGGATGTCTGTGACGCTGTCTTGATGCGTCACTCATTTCCAGCTCTGCCAGCTTGGTTCGCCACAGCCTCTCACCGTTAAGTTCTGATTGAATAGAATTATCAAAAGGCGCCCGAAATGGGCGCCTTTTATGGTTCCTCGCTGTTTTCAGTGGGTAGATGTCCGAGCCGGCAGCAGTCGCAACGAAGAACGAATCAGCAACCGGTTGTTTTTCAGCAAATAGGGGCAGTTGGTCGTTTGCTCGCCTTTTAGCAACTGCCTCTGAAACGCCTTTTACCCACTGGAAACAGCGAGGAACCCCTTTTATTTTTATGGGTGGGTTGATCTCAAGAAGAGGCGGTCAGCACGTTTCTAGTCCTTCAGTCGCATAAAACAGCCGTTTCACCGCTAATCTATGTTAATTCGACGCAAAATAGCGTTGCCCGAAAGATAATTCACGGGCCCTATGAATTCCAAACGAACACAGCGAAAGCTGCGGTTGTTTCACACAACACCACACAAACTACACACTGTAATATGAACACTGACTCCGTCAGAAAATCAGCGACTGCGCGCTTCGTTCTGCTTAGCGCCGCCGTCTTCTCGCTCGCGGCTGGCAACGCCGTTGCCCAGACCGCTTCCCCTACCGTCACGAAGACCGATGAAGCCGTGAAACTCGAGAAATTCGAAGTCACCGGCAGCTATCTGCCCCTCTCGGGCTCCGTCCAAGCCAGCCCGATCGTCACCATCCAGCGCGAGGCGGTCGGTATGTCCGGCGCCACCGATCCGCTGCATTTGCTGAAACAGTTGACCCCGTTTTTTGCGGGCAACGGCAACGTCGGCACCGAGCTCAACAACGGCGGCAACGGCGAATCCAACGTCGCGCTGCGCAACTTGAGCACCCTCGTGCTGATCAACGGTCGCCGCATGGTGGCCTCGCCGGGCAGCAACGGCCAGAGCGTGGACCTTAACACCATTCCGACCGCCATGATTGAGCGCGTCGAAATCCTCAAGGACAGCGCCTCGACCATCTACGGCTCCGACGCCATCGGCGGCGTCGTGAACGTCATCCTGCGCAAAAATTACAACGGCTTTGAACTCGGCGGCCGCTACGGCAGCACGGGCAATGGCGACTATAAAACCCGCGACATCTACGTCTCGGGCGGCGTCGCTACGGAATCCGGTTCGATCACGATTTCGGCCCAGCACTTTGAAAACACGAGCCTGGGCACCCTCGCCCGCCCGCTCACGACCCTCACTCCGGTCCAGTTCGCGGCGCTCGGCACCGCTCCCGGTGGTATTCCTGCCAGCATGAGCGGCAGTTTTTCTGGTCGCGTGGCCAGCAATATTCTTGCTGGATCGCCTCTCGCGGCCGGCGCTCCCGGCTATAATGCCTCTATCACCTCCCCCGGTGTTAAGACCAATCCCAATGCGGCGCCCCAGACTTTGGCGCAGCTCACGGCCGCTGGGAGGTATGTCCTGATCAGCGACACCACCCTCGGCAAGGCCGTCGGCAGTGCGACCATTCTTAACACGACCCTTTACAACAATCCCCTGATCGTCCCCACGAAGCGGAATCAATTCGTCGCGGCGGGTAACAAAGAACTCATCGGCAAGCGCCTCGAGGCATTCGGCGATTTCATGTATGCCCAAACGATCAATAGCGGCAGCGGTCTGGCTCCCTCGCCTATTGCCGGTCTCGGCGCTGCCGGTGGCAACACGCTCACAATTCCAGCCAATAATCCTTATAATTTGTTCGGCATCGTCCTTGGCGTCGGCGCTCCCGCCGGCGCTCCCGCCGTCCGCAACCGTCTCGAAGAACTCGGCAAGCGCTCGAGCAACAATGAGACTAACACCTACCGGGTCGTTGCCGGCCTTAAAGGCGAAATCAATGATCAATACAGCTGGCAGGTTTCCTACAATTACGCCCGCGGCACCTCCACCCAGAGCATCCTCGGCGGTGCGAACGGCGCGAATATGAACCAGCTCATGACCCCGCTCATCGCCAACGGCGGCTACGTGTATAACGCGGCGGGCCGTCCTCTCTCCGTGTTCACGAACGCTTCGGGGGATAATCTCCCCGTTTATAATTTCTTCGCGCTGCCCGGTTTCAACGATGCCGCCACGCTCGACGCCATTCGCACGACGCTCTTCCGCACCCAGGCTTCGACGCTGCGGGTCATTGATTTCGTGGTGCGCGGCAGGCCGTTTGAGCTGCCCGCCGGCGACCTTGCCTTCGCTCTCGGCGCCGAAGGCCGCACCGAAGACGTCAAATCCTCCGTCGATGCGCTCTTCGCCAACGGTCTCGCGCTCGGTTACAACCCGGCCACGCCGTTTTCCGGCGGCACGCGCAGCAACAAGGCGGCCTTCCTTGAAGTGAACGCTCCGATCACCTCGGCCAAGCAGAACATCGCTGGCCTCCATACCGTGGACCTCACGGCGGCGGTGCGCTACGACAAGATTCAGCCCGGCGGCAACGCCACGACCCCGAAACTCGGCCTGCGCTGGCTGCCGTTTGACGACAGCGTGGCGATCCGTTCCACTTGGTCTAAGGGTTTCATTGCCCCGTCGATCTTCTCGCTGTTCGGTCCTCCCCAGGGCAATTCCCCCAGCTACACGATCCTCGAGGGCGACGGCAGCTCCGGCTCCGGCGGCTCGACCGGCAAGAAAGTCACCGGCCAATATGGCAGTGCGAACGAGCTGAGCAATCCCCTGGCAAAGCCCTCCAAGTCTGAGTCCTATACCTTCGGCGTGGTTTACTCGCCCAAGGAAATCAAGGGCCTCAGCCTCTCGCTAGACTACTACCACATCAAGCAGGACAAGGTCGGCGGCATCGACTACACCTCGGTTTACACCGATCTGAACGCCAAGGGCGCGGCCTCCAAGTTTGCCAGCGGTTTTGTCTTCGCGGACAACACCAAGCTCACCAGCAACGCCGCCAACCAGGTCACCTCCACCAACGTGGGTAACATGACGATCTTCGCCGATCCTTCCGGCGACCAAAAGACCGACGGTCTCGATATCGCGGCCGATTACACGTTCAACACCGCCAGCCTCGGCCGCTTCAAAGCGGGCGTGTCGGCGAACGTGCTGTTCAACTATAAATTCCGCGGCACGCCCACCGGGGTTTACAACCAATACGCGCGTAACTTCACCGACGGCACCAACGGCCTTGGCGGGGCCAACGGCCTACTCCCGAGCTACATCATCAAGCCCTCAATCAGCCACACTTACGGCCCGCTCGCGACCTCGCTGTTCCTGAACTACGTTCCGAAGGTCAACGCCCCCGGCCTCCTCTTCGGCGGTGCCAGCCCGACTAATACCCAGCGCCTCGACGGCAAGGCCTACACCGTGCCCAGCTACTTCACGGCGGACCTCGCGGTCAGCTACACCCTGCCCAGCTTCGGCAAGTCCTGGCTGCGCAACATGACGCTCACGGCAGGCGCGAACAATCTGTTCGACAAGGATGCGCCCTACGTCCCCGGCGGCGGCAACGGCTCTAGTGAGAATAACACGGCCAAGAGCGCCTACGATATCGTCGGTCGCTTCATGTTCGTCGAATTCAAGAAAGCGTTTTGATCGCTGCTAACTGAGCCTTTCGATTCCTGATACACTCAACGGCAACCCTTCACGGGTTGCCGTTTTTTTGTTTTTTGTAAAGAGGGAGCGGGCGCGCGACGCCTCTCTTCCCGCTCGGAAATGACATTGCCGCTAAGTTTTGTGCGCCCCTAGATGGTTGCTTATGAAGCGATCAATTTTCGTCGGGATTGTTTTGCTGGCGCAGTTCGCTGTATCGCACGCCGCCGAGGATATTTTTTTGCGCGTGGTGCAACCGGCCGACTTTGAGGCGGCGGGCCTCTCGACACTAAACCCGCAACAACTCGCCCGGCTAAGCCAGTTGGTCGAATCCTATAAAAGTGGCGCGTTAGTCGCCGCCCAGCGAGTAACCGCAGACGCTTTGATCGCAAAACAATCGGCTGAGGCCCAAGTGCTGATTTCTGAGGCAAAAGCAGCGGAGGCGACCATTGAAGTGGCCAAATTGAAACAGGAGAAAGTGGGCTTTATCGCCTCCGCTAAAAACAAACTCATGCCCGGCTCCAAGGTTGAAATAGCGACCATCGATAGCACGATTTCCGGAGAATTCCGCGGTTGGCAGGGACGGCAGATTTTCACGCTCGCCAATGGACAGCGCTGGCAAGTCGCCACGGGCGGCGACTATTACTCCAAGCTAGTCCTCAATCCCAAGGTGCAGATCATACCTGCGTCGGTGGCGGGTTATTGGCTGCGGTTTCCCGACCTTGATACGCAGGTGCGCGTGAATCTGGTGGGTGAGAAATGACGGGGAGCCAGGAGCGACGCCCAATGCAGGTTGAACTCCGATCTTTCTATGTTTCGCCCGGCCATAATTTTTTCGGCCGGCATGGGCTGCCTGCGGGAGAGAATCCCACGAAGACCGTTGAAACCATCCGCTGTCGTGCAGGGTGGGGAATCGAGGGAGATCGCTTTTTCGGCTACCGGCCCGACTACAAAGGCCAGATCACATTTTTTGCGGCTGAAGTTTTCGCCGCCGCCCAGCGAGAGTTTGGTGTGCCCTCCATGTCTGCCGGTGTGTTGCGTCGCAACGTGCTCATAGCAGGCGCGGATTTAAATACGCTGATCGGTTGGAATTTTTCCATCGGCGGCGTGAGCTTTGAAGGCACCGGCGAAGCTCGGCCCTGCCACTGGATGAATCATGTGGTCGCGCCCGGCGCAGAGGAATGGCTAAAGGGAAAGGGCGGGTTGCGCGCCCGTGTGTTGAGCGACGGCGTCTTGAAAACCGGCTCTGCTGAATTGGTGCTAACTGAGAAAAGCCCGCAACCACGTCAGTCCGCCGGCCTCGTCGGCGAACGCACCGTCGAGTTGCGCTTCGAAGGCGGCGTCTAGCACGCGCTTAAAATCCGGGCTGGGTTTGCGTCCGAGCTCGAGCAGGTGTCGCCCGAGCACGATGGGCCGGGGCGCGAGGTGGGCGAGTTGCAGCGTGCGCGCGTGCAAGACGAGGGCATCGATTCTCGCGTGGGTCTCGGGCGATGCCAGCGGCGGGCGCCCGTTGGCATCCGCGCGCATGATGGTCGCGAGATCGTTGATGGAGGCCGGGTGCAGGCGCCGTGCGAGACGTCGAACCGCCGAGTCGGACAACGGCGCGCTATGGCGGTCGTGAGCATGGTGATTTTCGACGAGCGTGCGCACGGGTGCGTCGAATTTCAGCGGAGCACCGATGCGCCTGAGGAAATTATCAACGAGGGGACCGCCGGCCGCAGCGTGTCCCGGGCTCAACCAACGCATCGCTCCAGCTTTTTCTGCGCGAACGGTGGTTTTGGGCTTACCGAAGTCGTGCGCGAGCACGGCGAGCATCAGCGTGGCCTTGCAGTCTGAGGCGCTCCAATCGGGTAGCCGCACGAGTGCATCCAAACAAAATTGCGTGTGATCAAAGACATCGCCTTCGGGGTGCCACGCGGGCTCTTGCAGCGTTCCGCGCAGCGCGGCAATTTCCGGAAAGTGGGCGAGCCAGCCCGTCTCCTCCAGCACCGTGAGCCCGCGTGAAGGTCGCACGGCTTTCGTTGCCCATTTCTCCCACTCGCCCCAGATCCGCTCCAGGGGCAGTTCGGTGAACGTCGAAGCGATGCTGCGGCTGAGGGTCGCTGTTTCCGGTGCAAGCGTGAGGTCGAAGCGAGCCGCGAATTGAAACGCGCGCAGCACGCGCAACGGGTCTTCACTGAAGGCCTCGCTCGTATGCCGCAACACGCGTGCCTGAAGATCTGCTTGCCCGTTGTGCGGATCAATCAACGCGCCGGAAAACGGATCATACGCGATGGCGTTGATCGTGAAATCACGCCGGGCGGCCGCATCGGCATCGCTCAACGACGGGTCTGGTGCGACGGCGAATCCGCGATGCCCCGCGCCGGTTTTCGATTCACGACGAGGCAGACTGAAATCGTAGTCTGCTCCACTGACTGCGCCCCGAACCTTGATCACGCCAAAACTGCGCCCGACGACATCGGTCGCGCCAAAAGCGGCCAGAGCGCGGCGCAGGGTTTCAAAATCAACTCCGCCCACTTCGACGTCGAAATCTGTCGGCGTCAGGCCGAGCAGCCAATCACGCACGCCACCACCGACCAGCCGCGGGCGGCCAACACCGCGCACGGCATTGAGCATAGCCCTGAGTTCATCGGGAATCTCCGGTGCGGAACTCATACTGCACGATTATCATTAGCTATGCCGGCAGCGGCGACGCAGGCCCAGCCGCAGAGAAATGCGATTCCCCCTAAGGGTGCGGCGGTGGCGCCGAGCCAACTCGGACCTTTAAGCGCCAACAAATAGAGTGAGCCCGAGAAAAGAAATGTTCCGGTTACCCAACACCGCACGGCCCAACCTAGCCTGCGCGCGCCCTGACCTGAAAGCAGTCGAATCCCCAGGGCCGCCGCGAAGATCGCCACCGTATGAATCAGGTGGTAATGCACGGCGGTCTCCCAGCGATCACGTGTGCCGAGTTCGGTAAGCTGCTGGCGCAGCGCATGAGCGCCAAACGCGCCGAGGGCCACGCCGATGAGACCTGACAGGCCCGCGACCAAAAGTGCATGATGAGACTTCATGATCTAAACGCTCGCATAAACGCGCTCTAAAACAAGTTTCTGCTGCGCCTTAGTTGGAGCGAGCTCTCAATAGGCGGCACGGAGGACGAAATGAGGCATTGACACCGCTCCCCCCAAACTTAGTCATCAACCCCTTTTCCCATGAAAACGTTCCTCGCCAAGAAGGAGACAGTGCAGCCCAAGTGGCATCTCATCGATGCCGAAGGCGTGCCACTCGGTCGTCTCGCTGTTAAAGCCGCCAACATCATCCGCGGTCGCCACAAAGCCACTTACACGCCCAGCGTCGATAACGGTGATTTCGTTGTCGTGATCAACGCCGAGAAGATCGTCCTCACCGGTAAGAAGGAAGATCAGAACGAGTATATGTTTTTCTCCGGCTTCGTCGGTGGCGAGAGCTACCGCAGCCTGAAACTCATGCGCGAGCGTCACCCCGAGTTCATCATCGAACACGCGGTTAAAGGCATGCTGCCCAAGAACCGTATCGCTGCCAAGATGCTGACCAAGCTCCGCGTGTTTGCCGGTCCCAAGCACACGCATGAGATGAACAATCCCGCCAAAATTTCCGTCTGACACCGCCCATGAGCACTCCCGCGAACGTTTTCTCCGCCACTGGCCGCCGCAAGACCTCCACTGCCCGTATCCGTATCACGGAAGGCACCGGCAAGCTGACCGTTAACGGTCGCACCTTTGAGAACTATTTCGTTCCCGAGAGCTTTGCCAAGCAGGCCGCGATGCCCCTAATCACGGTCACTCTCAGCGATAAATTTGACGTCACCGCGAATGTTTCCGGCGGCGGTCTCGCCGGTCAGGCTGGTGCGGTTGCCCACGGCATCGCCCGTGCGCTCCAAAAATTTAACGCCGAACTCCGCCCCGCCCTCAAGAAGGCCGGCCACATGAAGCGCGATCCTCGCGCCAAGGAGCGTAAGAAAGCCGGTCAACCCGGTGCTCGTAAGCGCTTCCAGTTCTCGAAGCGTTGATTTGGAATCCCGCGCGATTTTCGCGGGATTTGCGTTTGTTTTCTGGCCGGCGGCTTCCTTCGAGTCCGCCGGTTTTTAATGTCATAGATTTCCCGGCAACCCGGGCTGGGTGGAACTTGGCAAGCCTCTTGCTGTTCTATCTTCACGCCCGTTTTCTGTCGGGCTGTTACGCTACACCATAACCACCAAACAAAAGTATGAACAAACAATCCATCGCACTCCTCAGTGCCCTCACCCTCGGCGCCCTCTCTGTGAGTGCGCAGACCGCCACGGCCCCGGTGCCAGCTCCTGCTGCTCCCAGCGTAGCTATCACCGTCACACCCGCGTTCGTGTCGCAGTATATGTTCCGCGGCCAGCGCTTCGGCGGCCTGTCCTTCCAACCCGTGGTTGAAGCCACTTATGGCAACTTCGGCGCCGGCGTCTGGAGCAATTTCCCCATCAACAACAAGGTTGTTGGCGTTTCCGATCCTGAGATCGATCCCTACGTTTACTACACCTACACGATCAATGATTCTCTGAATCTCGTCCCCGGTGCCACGCTCTACACCTACACGAACGCCGACACGCACAACGGTTTCTATCGCTCCACGTTCGAGCCGAGCCTTGCACTGAACTACACGATCAACGGCATCAAGCTGACCCCGAAGGTCTATTATGACTTCACCCTCGAAGGGCCGACCTTTGAATTCACCGCCTTCTATGCCGTTCCTTTGAAGGATCTCGGCACTGAGTTGGATTTCACCGGCACCTACGGCACCTACATCGTTGATGAATTCGCCAAGGACTCTAAGCCCAGCACGAAGGCTTGGGGCAACTACTGGTCGCTCGGCGTCGCCCTGCCCTTCCAGCTCACCAAAGAGTCTAAGCTCACGGTTGGTTTTGCCTACACTAAGGGCGACAGCGCCTACGTGAAGGTCGGCAGCTCACCGAAGTCCAGCAACACCTCGGCCGTCGGCCGCGGCGTCGTCTCGGTCAGCTACTCCTACTCGTTCTAATCAGGCCGACGCCTAGGCGTCGCTCCCCACTCAGCCCGCGCCTTTCCGGCGCGGGCTTTTTATTTTGGGTGGGATGCTGCTGTTTTTTGGAAATTCCGTCTCGATTATTGAGGCATGTCTTTTGATTCTGCGCCTCCTATGAAAGTCGGTATTGTCGGTGCGTCCGGTTATTCGGGCGAAGTTCTGGTCAAATTGCTGTTGGGTCATCCGCAGGTGCAACTAGCGGCGGTGACATCACGCACCCACGCCGGCAAATCGCTCGCGTCCGTCATGCCCGCCGTGCGTGGGATTGACCAAGACCTCAAATTTATCGACTCGGACCCGGCCGCGCTCGCTGCCGGTGATATCGACCTCTTCTTTCTCGCGCTCCCGCACGGCGCCGCCGCGATCTACGCCAAGGCGCTCGTTACTGCCGGCAAACGCGTGATCGATCTGAGCGCGGACTTTCGCATCACGAGTCTGGAAACTTACCAGAAATACTACGGCGAGCATCACGCGCCGGAATTGCTGCCGGCGGCTCGTTTCGTGATCCCCGAGATCACGCCGACGACATGGAAAACCGAAGCCAAGCTCATCGCTTCGCCGGGCTGTTATCCGACGAGTGTTCTCGTCCCACTCGTTCCGCTGCTGGCCGCCGGGGTAGTCGCACGTGAGCACATTGTCGTGAATTCACTGAGTGGCGTGAGTGGTGCCGGTAAAAAAATCGAAGAAGCCTACCTCTATTGTGAACGCGCCGAGAGCGCTAAGGCCTATGGCCTCGTGAAACACCGCCATCTCGCCGAAATCGAGGAGCAACTCGCGCAACGCACGGGCGCGCCCACGATCATCCAGTTCAATCCCCACCTCGCACCCATGCGGCGCGGTATCGCCACCACGATCACGGTGCCTGCCGTGGCTGGTGCGACGGTGGAGTCCCTCTATGCCGCTTGGCGCTCCGCTTACGCGCAGTCGCCCTTTGTGCAGATCCTTGCGAGCGGTGAAACTCCGGACACGGCTTACGTCACCGGCACCAACCGCGTGGATATCTCTGCGGTTTACGATCCGCGCACCAAGAATTTCGTGATCACCTCCGCCTTGGACAACCTCGTGAAAGGTGCCAGTGGGCAGGCGGTGCAGATCATGAATCTTTGGTCGGGTTTCCCCGAGACCACCGGCTTGATCTAAGCCGGCTCGCACTCAGCTGCGATAATCTGCGTTCTCACTCACGTATTCGTGGGTGAGGTCGCCGCCGATCACGATGGCCGCAGCCGACCCGTTGCCGATCTCGACTTCGATTTCCACGCACCGTTCGTGCGGTGGATAATCCACGGCCGCGGTAAACACGCCGTCTTTGGGCGGTGCACTGGCGTAGAGTTCGGCGCTGCGCAGATGGGCGACGAGGGCGTTTTCTTTTTCAGGGTTCAGTTGAAAAACGCCGTTGGCAAAAATCTCGATGCCGCCGAGCCGCAGACGCAGGCGCGAAAGATCGGTCTCGGGCGCACTGGCGCCGATGTATTTGCCGATGGCCTGCACGAGACGGCCAACGTTGGGGTCGTTGCCTGCGACGGCACATTTAAAGAGCGGCGCATTGACGATGGCTTTGCCCACGGCGCGGGCGAGTTCGGGCGTCGCCGCGGCGCTCACGGAGACGCGCATCACGTGGCGCACGCCTTCGCCGTTGCGGACAACATCTTCGGCGAGATCACGGCACACTTGCGTGAGCGCGGCTTCAAATGCGGCGAGATCAGGGCAGGGGACGCGGCTTGAGGAAACGAGCGCGACCGTGTCCGAGGTGCTCGTGTCGCTATCGACGCTGATCATGTTGAAACTCGTGTTCACGGCGCGTGTGAGGGCGCCGCGCAAAGTATCACGCGGCACGGCGAGATCGGTCAGCACATAGACGAGCATCGTCGCCATGTTG
>JANXLP010000664.1 GCA_025355125.1 Opitutaceae bacterium
GGTGGGGAATCTAGGAGGCGGGGCGTGGGGGATGTGGAAGGCTGGAAAGCAGGAACAGAAAAAGAAGGAGGAGGGATAATCTGGAACTCAGGAAATCAAGACCAGCGTCTGAACTCTTTTCTGAATTCCGTTCCTGATTCCCTGAGTTCCAGATTATCCCTCCTCCTTCTTTTTCTGTTCCTGCTTTCCAGCCTTCCACATCCCCCACGCCCCGCCTCCTAGATTCCCCACCCCATGAATCGTCGCACCTTCCTCCAAACTTCCGCCATCGCTGCCACCGTGGCATCTCTGCCGTTTTCCATCCGCGCCCAGGACAAAGCCGGCGCGAAGAAATTCCGCGTCGCCCTCATCGGCTGCGGCTGGTGGGGCAACAACATCCTCCGCGAGGCGATGGCCAGCGGTGCGTGCGAGGTGGTTGCGCTCTGCGATGTCGATTCCCGCCAGTTCGAGCTCACGCTCAAAAACGTCGCCGCCGGCACCGGCGACACCCCGACTCTTTTTAAAGACTATCGCGACTGCCTGGCCGTCGCGAAGCCCGACATCGCCATCATAGGCACGCCCGATCACTGGCACGCCCTGCCGATGATCGCCGCCGTCAAGGCCGGCGCGCACGTTTACGTCGAGAAACCCATCGGCCACACCGTAATGGAAGGCCGCGCGATGGTGAACGCCGCGCGCGCCACCGGCCGCGTCGTGCAGGTCGGCACGCACCGCCGCATTTCTCCACACAACGTGAGCGGCCGCGACTTCATCCGCTCCGGCAAGCTCGGCGAGATCGGTATGGTCCGCTGCTTCGTGAACTACGGCGGCAGCGGGCCAGAAAAGCCGCTCCCCACCGTCGAAATCCCGAAGGAACTCGACTGGGACATGTGGTGCGGCCCCGCCCCGCTCCGCCCTTTTAATGGCGGCGACCCGCGCAATGTCAGTCAGGGCGCCGGCAACCGCGGCATCCATCCTCGCGGTTTCCGGAACTACCTCGACTACGCCAACGGCACCCTCGGCGACTGGGGCGTCCACTGGCTCGACCAAGTCCTCTGGGTCACTGGCGAGAAATACCCGAAGCGCATCTACTCCACCGGCGGACGCCCCATCGCCGGTGCGCCGATTCTCACCGCCCAGGAACAGACGAGCGACGCGCCCGACCACCAACTCGCGACCTACAGCTTCGACAAATTCGACGTCCAGTGGGAGCACCGCCGCTTCGGCGCCAATAACACCGATAAGGGCGAAAGCGTCGGCTGCTATTTCTACGGCACCAAGGGCACGTTCCACATGGGTTGGCAGCAGGGCTGGACGTTTTATCCCAACGACTCCAAGGCGCCCCCCATCACGGAAGCCGCCCAGCTCAACCAGCCCGACGCGCAGAACATCAAAGAACTCTGGGCTGATTTTTTGCACGCGATCCGCACCGGCACCAAACCCGTCTGCGACATCGGCGAGATCCACCTCGCCACCAACATGGCGCTGCTCGGCATGATCTCCCTCAAACACGGCAAGAGCCTCGATTGGGACGGCGAAAAAGAACGCATCACCGGCGACGAGGCGGCGAACAAGTTTCTCCGCCGCGATTATCGCCCCGGCTACGACTACCCCTCGGGCTAAAATCCGCCCGCTTACCTCCGACTCTCGCCCGTCGGGTAGGGGCGTCGCTCGCCGACGCCCAAAAACTCCGCCCGCCGCTCAACCCGGTTTTTCAGATCGACTCTCAGCTCTCAGCTCTCAACTCTCCGCCCCCCCGCGCCCACCCCCGCGCATGTCCAATTCCGACCAAACCCTTTGGTTCACCGCCGAGCTTGCCCCCCACGAGTCTGCCCTGCGCGCCTACCTGCACGGCCTCGTTTCGCCCTCGGAGATCGACGACCTCGTGCAGGAGACCTACGCCCGCCTCCTCCGTGCGCACGCGCGCGGCCCCATCGACTCGCCCCGCGGTCTCCTCTTCGCCACCGCCCGCAACGCCGCCCGCGACCTCTTCCGCCGCCGCACCACCGCCAACACTTTTCCGATAACGGAAATGGACGAAGCCCGCGTCTTCGATGCTGCGCCCAATGCCGCCGAGACTGCCAGCCGCCAGCAGGAGACCGAACTGCTCGCCGCCGCCATCGCGGAGCTCCCGGCGCGCTGCCGCGAAATCCTCGTCCTCCGCAAATTTGAAAACCTCTCCCACCGCGAGATCGCCCAAAAACTCGGCATCTCCGAGCACACGGTCGAATCCCAGCTCACCAAAGCCCTTCACCGCTGCGAGGAGTTCTTCGCCCGCCACGGCCTGCCTTGAATTTTCCAACCCGTAGCTGCGAGCGTGAGCGAGTGGCACCACGTCCCCTCGCTCA
>JANXLP010000700.1 GCA_025355125.1 Opitutaceae bacterium
CCGTTCTCGCCAAGGGCACGCGTTCCGATCACCGCGACGCGAAGGCGCTCCGTCCGCTGCAAGCGCAGGTCGGCGTTCTTCCGCGCGTGCACGGCTCCGCGATGTTCCAGCGCGGCGACACCCAGAATATCGCCATCGTCACCCTCGGGCCGACGAAGGAAGCTCAGGACATGGACGGCCTCACCGGCGGTCCGACCTCGAAGTCGTTCATTCTCCACTACAACTTCCCGCCGTTCTCCGTCGGTGAAGCCGGCCGTTTCATCGGCCCCGGCCGCCGCGAAATCGGCCACGGCGCCCTCGCCGAGCGCTCCCTCGTTCCGATTCTACCGCCCGAGGATGCGTTTCCTTACAGCATCCGCGTCGTCTCCGAGATCATGGCCTCCAACGGCTCGACCTCGATGGCCTCGATCTGCGGCGGCTGCTTGGCCCTCATGGACGCCGGCGTGCCCATCATCGCTCCCGTTGCCGGTATCTCCTGCGGTCTCATGACCGAGATGGACTCCAACGGCGCCATCACGAAGTGGACCACCATCACCGACATCCTCGGTGAAGAAGATCACTTCGGCGACATGGACTTCAAGGTTGCCGGCACAACCAAGGGTATCACGGGCTTCCAGCTCGACCTGAAGATCAACGGCCTGCCCTTCGAAATCGCCAAGACCGCGATCTACCAGGCCCGCGACGCCCGCATCGAGATCCTCAAGGTCATGCTCGCCTCGTTGCCCGCGCCCCGCGCCGGCCTCAGCCAATACGCGCCCCGCATCCAGACGATCCAGATCGATCCCGAGAAGATCGGCCTCCTCATCGGGCCCGGCGGCAAGACGATCCGCCGCATCACGGAAACCACCGGCGCGCAGATCGACATCTCCGACGACGATTCGGGGAAAATCTTCATCTACTCCAACAACGGCGACGCGATGGCCCGTGCCATCAAGGAAATCGATAGCCTCTGTGGCGGCGGTTCCGGTCCCGGCGGTTGTGGTGGCGGCGGTGGCGAACCCATCGAACTCAACAAAACTTACACCGGTCGCGTTACCGGCATTAAGGACTTTGGCTGCTTCGTCGAGTGCACCCCCGGCAAGGAAGGTCTCTGCCATATCAGCGAACTCTCCGAGCAGCGCGTGCGCCGCACCGAAGACGTCGTGAAGATGGGCGAGATGATCACCGTGAAGTGCATCGGCATCGACGAGCGCTCCGGCAAAGTCCGCCTCAGCCGCAAGGCCGCCATGCGCGACCAAGAAGGCCAGGGCCAGCCCGCGCCCGCTCCCGCCGCTCAGTAAAAGGTAGGGCGCGTTATCCCTAACGCGCCGTCTGTCTCAGCAGCTCTCTCAGCCGCGACGCCGCAAGGGTCGCGGCTTTTTTGTGCCTCCGAAAAAGTGGCATGGGCATCTTGCCCATGTTCCCGCTCCGCCTGCGCAGCCCATCGGCGTTGACATCATCACCGACCCCAGCGCGCTCAAAAGAATGCGGATGCCGCACGCGCTTGAGCGAAGGTCCCAACGGTTGATCAGTTTCGGCTCCAACAAGCGGTTTAATACCAACGTCAGTTGATTTTTTGACTTATGGTAGCTGCGAGCGTGAGCGAGTGGCGGTTCGCTATCGTCCAAATATCACCAGGCGTTGGTAGAGTGAGCCACGCGTTGCCTCCGCGCTGCCTCGGCCATCATACGCTCATCACCCCATGTCCGTGTAGTTTTAAGGGTGTTACGCTGGGGCCTTGAAAAGAACCCCTCCGCCCGCGACTGGCTGCCCCAAGTGCATTCACGAACTGCACCAGCCAACCGGGAGCATGAACGCGGCGTTTCGGTTTTAAGGAACGGCATACCGCCGCCTCCACCGAAAACGTCAAAAGGCCGGACTCCATCGGCCAGCATAGATCGAAGCCAAACCCACCCCACACGCTCATCAGCGACAGCGAAAGAAATAAAATGAAATTCAGCACACTCGTCCTATCCGCCGCCGCGACTCTTACCGGTCTTCTCGGCATCACCGCCCGAGCCGACAACATGGTGTCGCTCTCAATCGCGCCTTCAACCGGCGCCGTCACCCTCGTGCCCCGCTGGGCCACCGGTCCCTCCCTCTCCGGGTTTCATTTTATGGCGCAGGATTTGTCGCTAGGCGGCGGTCCCACCCAATTTTACTCCATCAAGGGCACAGCTATCCCCGCGGGCGGCGATATCCTCGCCTTCACCCGCTACATCTCAACGTCCGGAGCCGCCACCCCGCACGCCGACATCGGCAGCAAACTGACGCCCAATTCCTATTTGGCGCTCACCTCCGCAGATCCCGATCTCGGTTATGGCTCGGTTAATTTCTACCTCATCCACCGCAAAGCGACCGGCGACTACCTGTCCGTGATCAAGCCCAGTTCCGGCACCGCCTCCGCGGTCATCGACCTGAAGCCCATGTCCGGCCCCGGTGGGCCCGCGACGCTGGGTGCGAGCGGCTACTTCGGCCTTACTTTCGCCGCCGCCAATCTCGGCTACGGCCTGAATTATTTTTACTACCTCCGCACCGACCCGGTCACCGGCTTCACCAAGTTCGGCACGCTCGAACCCGCGTTGCTCGGCACGGGTGCCGATAAGTTCGACCTGGGCGTCGGTGGCTACAACGCGCTGGCATTCACCGGCTCCGATGTCGGTTACGGCACGGACAAGATGTATTACCTCCGCCTCGATCCCGTGACCGGTTTCACCATCATGGGAACGCTCCATCCGCTCACCGGCCGCGCATCGGATATCGCGAATCTCGGCAGTGTTTTCTCTGCGCTGACCTACGTCCCAGGCGACGCCGGCTTTGGCACCAATCAATTTTATTCCACAGGCGCGGTTAACACCACGTGGCAATCCGTGAGCTTTGCCGCCCTCGCCGACCGCGCGATCAGCGCCGGCTCGTTCACCGTCGCTCCCTCGGCCAGTTCCACGTTGCCGATCACCCTCACTGTGGTCTCCGGCTCACTCGGCGCCGCATCGATCAGCGGTCCCGTCGCCGGCGTCTTCACGGTCACCCCGACCGCACCCGGCCTCATCACCTTGCAAGCCACCCAAGCCGGCCAGACCGCGCCCGTCGCCTATGAGTTCAACATGCTCCGTCAAAGCTTCACCGCCACCGGCGTCGCCACTCTCGCTATCACCACGCAGCCATCCGCCCAAACCGCAATCACGGGCAACACCGCCACGTTTTCCGTAGCCGCCACCGGCACCACCACGGTGAGCTATCAATGGCGCAAGGCCGGCGCCAACCTTACGGGCAACGCTTCCGCCACCACCGCCACCCTGACCCTCGCCAATGTGCAGGCAATCGACTCCGCGTCCTACGACGTCATCGTCACCAATGCCTCGGGCTCGATCTTCAGTAATGCCGTCCCCCTTACGGTCACCGGTGCCGCGCCCGTCATCACGAATTCCCCGCTTACCGCCAGCGGCACTGCGGGCACCGCCTTCAGCTTCACCATCACGGCTTCTGGCACCCCTACGAGCTTCTCGGCAACTCCGTTGCCCTCAGGCCTCACCCTCAACACGGTCACCGGTGCCATCACCGGCACGCCCACC
>JANXLP010000715.1 GCA_025355125.1 Opitutaceae bacterium
CAATTCACGCGGAGCTTCTCTCTTTCCCGGATCTAATCGTTGAAAAGGTAAGATGGCGACTCCGCGAAACAGGAGAGCGAAGTTAACGAGTGTCTTCACTTCGTCATCCACGGCAGCGCGTCCAAGTCGACGTGGCCGCCCGGGAGGATGATCCCGACGCGCTTTCCGGTGACGTCGATTTTCTTTTCCATGATCGCGGCGTAGAGCACGGCGCAGCTGGGCTCGATGATGATCTTGAGCACTTCCCAGATGCGGCGCATCGCGGCGACGATGCTCTCTTCGGAAACCGTTACGATGCCGTCCACGTGTTGCGGGATCAGTGGAAATTTCGTTCGCCGAGCGAGGTGCGGAGACCGTCGGCGATCGTCGTGGTTTTATCGAGCGGGATGATGTGGTCCGCGGCGAAAGAGAGCGCGTCGTCGTCGGTTGTGGCGGGCTCGGCAGCGATCATGCGGATGCCGGGCTTCGCGCCTTTCGCGGCGACGGCGGTGCCACTCAGCAAGCCGCCACCGCCGACTGGCGCGATGATGAGATCGAGGTGGGTGCCTGCTTGAGCAGCTCGAGCGTCGCGGTGCCCTGGCCGGCCATCACGGCGTAGTCATTGCAAGGATGGACGAGCCGCGCGCCCGTTTCCGCGATCACCTGGGCGCAGGTCGCCTCGCGCGTGGCGACGGTGGGTTCGCAGAAGATGATCGTGCCACCGTTGCGCCGCACGGACTCGACCTTCGTCTTGGGCGCGTTGGCCGGCATCACGACGTGTGCGGGTATGTCGTGAAGGCGCGCGGCGCGGGCGGCGGCGTGGTTGCCGGAGGAATGCGTGGCGCTCCCGCGCGCGGCTTTGGCATCGGTGAGTGAGAACACGGCGTTGGCGGCGCCGCGGGCTTTAAATGCGCCGATTTTTTGGAAATTCTCGCACTTGAAAACAACTGGTCGCCGCAGAGTGCATCGAGCGTCGCGCTGGTGAGCACGGGCTTGCGGGGTATCTTGTCCGCGATACGCGCGTGCGCGGCGCGGATGTCGGCGAGGGTGAGCGTGGTGGTTATGGCGGGATCGCGGAGGCTATGAACCGGGAAACGCGAACCCCTGGAAACGAAATACAGGCGCCTGCGGTTTTCCATCAGGCACACCGGTGCGTTCGATGCGCCGAGGCATCAAGCCGGGTCGCCCTATGCCTTTTGGCCCGCTATTTTCTTAAGTATGAAAATCACCTGAATTGTGTCGCGTCACCAAACCCCGTCGCTTGTGGTCTCCGCTTTGATTTTACCTCTGTTTTCGAAGTTTCGCCCGCCATCACCCCGGCGCGGCGCACCCCGACATTCCTCATTTCCCCGACGCATCGCGCCCCCCGGTTGCGCTCGTCTGCCCGTTTTTACCTCCACCGTATGAACTACCCCACCACCGCCCCGATCCCGCGGCAGAGTTTCGCGCTTCTTGCCGTCCTCGCCACCCTCAGCTTCACCCCCGCCCGCGCCCAGACCGCGCCCGCCCCTAAACCCGACGCCGCCGGCGATGCCGTCACGCTCACGCCGTTCACCGTGAGCGCCGAAAAGGACGTGGGCTTCGTCGCCGCCAGCTCGCTCGCCGGTGGCCGTATCGCCACCGCGCTCAAGGACACGCCCGTCGCCTACTCGGTCGTCACCGCTGAATTTCTCGAAGCCTTCAACCTCACCGACGTTGCCGAGGCCACCCAATGGTCCGTCAACAGCACCGTCGTCGATGCCGACGGCACCAACCGCGCCTTCGGCACCTCCGTCGGCAACGGCGGCCTGCGCACGCGCGGCGTCTCGACCGGTCTGCCCACGCGCAACTTTTTCCCCTACATCACCACGGCCGACAGCTACAACCTCGACCGCGTGGACTACGGCCGCGGGCCTAATGCGGTCCTCTATGGCGCCGGCGGCGTCGGCGGCACGGTGAACTCCGTCACTAAGCAGGCCGACCCCTCCAAAAATTTTCAGAGCGCCCGCGTCCAGGTCGGCAGCTACAACCGCTACCGCTTCACCGCCGACGTGAACGCCGCGCTCAACCCGCAGTTCGCCGTCCGTTCGAACGTTGTTTGGGACCAGGCCGACACTTGGCGCGACAACGAGTGGAAAGACCGCTACGGCGCGCACCTCGCCGCCACCTACAAACCCACCGCGCGCCTCTCCTTCCGTGCCGAGGCCGAATACGGGAAGAGCCGCGAGCTCCGCGGCACCACCTCCCTCCGCGACCGCCTCTCCGCGTGGGATGGCAAGACCACCTTCAGCGCGATCCCGACCACGCTCCCCACCAACGCCGAACTCGCCGCCGCCGGCATCGTGCGCTCCGGCCCGCGCTTCGTCCGCAATGACACCTTCGGAAGCAGCGTGCTCAACTTCGAAAACCGCTACGTCACCAAGGGCGCCGCGCAAAACTCCACGCTCTCGCTCACCAATCAGATCAACGGCGTCCCCATCCGCACCTCCGGCTTCACCATCAACAATCAGGCGATGATCGACGACGACTTCGGTGTCCCCGCCGATCGCTACGCCCGCGCGATCTCCGGCTCGCCGTTCTTCCGCCTGCCGAAGCGCGAGTCCACCACCGTCTGGACCAACAAGCTCCCCTCCTTCACCGAACTCGGCAAAGACCTCGCCCTCGTCGCCAACTACAAATTCGGCGATAACCTCTTCCTCGAACTCGCCGGCGACATCAACCAGGGCGACGCCAACGGCCAGGCCGGCCTCGCGCGCCGCGGTGGGCAGGACATCTACATCGACATCGATTCGACGCTCCCCGGTGGCGGCGCCAACCCGTATTTCAAACACGCGTTCATGGAGTTCATGGAGTATCAGAATCTCCGCAC
>JANXLP010000723.1 GCA_025355125.1 Opitutaceae bacterium
GAACATGAGCACGCGCTTGCGGGTTTCCGGCGCGCCGGCGCAGGCGTAGAACGTAGTCGCCACAAGGACGATGGCCGCAAAAACATGGATGATGTGGAGGGCGTTGTATTCGGCCATGGCTAAAACCGGACGCGTTGCTCAGAGCGGTTTGGCGTAAACCATCACCAGCGCGACGAGGCTCAGCACCAGCGACAAGGTAATCCACAGGCCGGCCTGGGCGCGACGCTTATAGGCGAGTCCTCCGAAGGCCGACAACCCCAGCCAGGCGACGATTTTCACCACCGCCCACGCGCCGGAAAAGTCATACAGGCTCTGCCACAAGCGGATGCCCGTAAGCAACACCAGCAGGCTGGCGATACCGCTGAACATGAGCACGCGCTTGCGGGTTTCCGGCGCGCCGGCGCAGGCGTAGAACGTAGTCGCCACAAGGACGATGGCCGCAAAAACATGGATGATGTGGAGGGCGTTGTATTCGGCTGGATTCATAAAAATAAAATAACACCCCGCCTGTGCCGTGTGCCCAAAGGCTCGAGAACCTTTTTGAGATAAGGTGGGCGCCTCCGAACGGTTTCATGCTTTCCGATTTACGGCCTAGCACTCCACCGCCCGTTCCGGCTCCCGAATAATTTCAAAGGAAAAGAGCAGTTATTGAAAGCACCTCGAACACTGCAGGGTGTCGAAATCAAGGATAGGTCGCCCGATGACACGGTCAACCGCCAACGCCCGTTTTCCCGGGAGTTTTTTTGTTTAAAAATCCGCGCACGCTCCACGTCGCCAGCGCGGCGCTGGCCGCCGCCGCGCACGCCTGCGAACCGTTGGCTAAGGCGCACGCCAGCAATCCAGCCGTGAGCGCGCCGGCCACGGCGTCCACCCACCGGCGCGCGCCGAGCCGCCACTGCGCGACCACCAAGGCGACCCACGCGAGCGTTCCAGCGGCCAGCGACGCCGCCTCGAATCGGTCGGCCATCGGCGCGCGTCCTTCGCGGATTAGCAGCACGGCCAGCAGCCAAAACATGAGTTGGTTGAAAAAGACAAAACCTACCCCGAGCGCCGTCAGCAGCGTCGGGTTGGTCGGGAACTTGCCGTTCGCATCGACCGGCACGCGGCTGGCGATGGCGCAGCCCGAGCAGCAGAAATACTCGCGCCCCGGCTGCACGCGGAGCGCCTTGAACGGCAGGCCGCAGTAGTGGCAGGCGACCTTATTCATCCTCTTCCACGCTGAGCGGATCGAGATACTTCAGGATGATCTTCTGCAGCTCGTCGAGAAACACGAAGCAGGCGAACACCTTCTTCTCGTTTTCGTCGAGCGCCTCCATGACACTGTCGGCTTCCAGAGCTTCGAGCGCCTCGTCGGTCACGCGCGCCAGCCGGGTGCTTCGCAAACGCAGCCGCAAAGCCGCAGAGGCTCGGAGCACCGCCTCGGCGTTATCGCGGTCAAACGCCACAACGCCTTCCGTGAAAAACTCCTGGTCAAACAACGAAAGCAAACGGTCGCAGTCGTCGCGCTGGGACTGCAAAAGATCTTCGTGCCATACCGATGCGAGATCGGCGTCCGCGCCCGTCAGCGCGACCGGCACGGCCACGTGCTCGCGCAGCTCGTCGGCCACGGCCTTGATGATGTCGAGGAGGGGCGCGACGGCCGCGATGCTCAGGCGGACTTCAACCCTTTTCATCGGTTTCGAGGGTTGCGGAGAGGTGCCATTGCTGAAGCGAAAACACGTAAGCCTCGGCGTTTTCGCGCAGTCCCGTCCACACTATCGTGCGGCCCTGCTCGTGCGCCTCCATCATGTGCCGCGTGGCCGTCGGCTCGTCGAAGCTGAAGACCTTCCTCAGCACCATGACGGCATACGACATGCGGGTGACCGCGTCGTTCAGGAAAACGACGCGCCAGGCGATTTTGTTTTCGACCGGAGCGCTCATGCCCGGCCGGAAGCCTGTTTGATCGCGGCGGTGATGCGATCACCGGCTTCCGCCACGGGGATTTTTTGAACGTCCTTCTGGCCGCGAATCTTGAGCTCGATCAGGCCGTCCTTGAGCCCCTTGCTGCCGATGACGACGCGCATGGGAATGCCGATGAGGTCGGCGTCCTTGAACTTGATGCCCGGGCGCTCCTCGCGGTCGTCGATGAGCACGTCCGCGCCCGCCTTCTCGGCGATGCCTCCGAGTTCCTTCGCGAGACCCGAGGTTTCCGGCAGCGAGGGATCGAGCACCACGATGATGAGCTGGAACGGCGCGACCGCCCAAGGCCAGATGATGCCGTCGGCATCGTGGCTTTGTTCAATGACGGCCTGCATGGTGCGGCTGATGCCGATGCCGTAGCAGCCCATGACCATCGGGTGGTTTTGCTTGGCGTCATCGGTGTAAACCGCGCCGAACTTGTCGGAGTATTTCGTGCCGAGCTTGAAGATGTGGCCGACCTCGATGCCGCGCTTCACGCTGAGCGGACGTCCGCCCTTCGGATCGGGCTCGCCGACGCGCACGCGGCGGAAGTCACCGAACTTCGTGATCGCGAGATCACGGGTCACGTTGACGTTCTTGAAATGGAAGCCGTCTTTGTTGGCACCGGTCGTGCCGTTTCCGATAAGGCGGATGGCTTGGTCGGCGAAGATACCCGCGAGCGCATCGGGATTCTTGATGGTGCCCTTGACCGCGCCGAGGCTGCCGGGTTTCGCGCCCAGCACCGGCTCGATTTCGTCGGGCGTGGCGGCGCGGAAGAGCGTAAACCCCAGCGAGCCCAGCTTGGCTTCTTCGAGTTCGTCGTTGCCGCGCAGGATCACGAGGAACGGCTTGCCGTCGCCCATGTAAACGAGGGTCTTGAACTGCTGGTCGCCCGCGATGCCGTAGGGCTGGGCGGCGAGCGCGGCGATGGTCACCACTCCGGGCGTGGCAAATTCCTCGATCGCACCGACCGGCACGGCGTCGGCGAGGTCGGCGGGCACGAAAGCGCTCGTGGCCTTCTCGCGGTTGGCCGCGTAGCCGCTCTCCTCGTTGTAGATCACGTCATCATCGCCGATCTCGGCGGGCACCATGAACTCGTGGGAGAAGCTGCCGCCCATCACGCCGGTGTCGGCTTCTACCGCGATGGCGGTCACGCCGATGCGTTTGAAGAACGCCTCGTAGGCGGCCTTCATCGCGAAGTAGCTTTTCACCGCGCCGTCGTCGTTCGCGTCAAACGAGTAGGCGTCCATCATCACGAATTCGCGGGCGCGCATGAGTCCGTAGCGCGGACGAATTTCGTTACGGAACTTGGTCCCGATTTGGTAAAAATTCTTGGGCAGGTCGCGGTAGCTGGTGATCTCCTGTTTCACGAGCGGGGTGATGACCTCCTCGTGGGTTGGCCCGAGGACGAACTCCGGCTCCTTCGAGCGGCCCTTGCCGGCCCCGGCGTGGTCGGTGCGGAACATGATCTCGCGGGCGGCGGCCCAGCGCGGGCCCTGCTCCCAGT
>JANXLP010000002.1 GCA_025355125.1 Opitutaceae bacterium
GGCTTCGTTGGCGGCACCCTTGCGCGCACATTCGTCGCTTCTGGCGCCGGCCATGAAATCTTCGGCTTCGATAACTTCATCCGCCCCGGCAGCGAGACCAACCGCGCCGAACTCAAAAAACTCGGCGTAAAAATCTTCCACGCCGATCTCCGCGCCGCCAGCGACCTCGAAACCCTCCCCGCCGTTGACTGGGTCATCGACGCTGCCGCCAATCCCAGCGTCCTCGCCGGCGTGGACGGCAAGACCAGCTCCCGCCAGCTCGTCGAACACAACCTCACGGGCACCATCAATCTCCTCGAGTTTTGCAAAACTCACCGCGCCGGCTTCGTCCTCCTCAGCACCAGCCGCGTCTATTCGATCCCGCCCCTCGCCAGCCTCCCCGTCGAACCCCACGCCGACGCCTTCCGCCTCCGCGTGACGGCGAGCGCCAGCGAGCCGAGCCTAACCCCCAGTGTAGCGGCGAGCGCCAGCGAGTGCATCCTCCCGCCCGGCGTCAGCCCCGCCGGCATCGCCGAAAACTTCTCCACCGCCGCCCCCGTCTCTCTTTACGGCTCCACCAAACTCGCCAGCGAGGCCCTCGCGCTCGAATACGGCGAAACCTTCAACCTCCCTGTCTTCGTGAACCGTTGCGGCGTCCTCGCCGGTGCCGGCCAGTTCGGCCGCGCCGACCAGGGTATCTTCGCCTACTGGCTCAACGCCCACCTCCGCCGCCGTCCGTTAAAATATATCGGTTTCGGCGGTCATGGTTATCAGGTCCGCGATTATCTCCATCCCCGCGACCTCGTGCCTCTCCTCGAAAAACAATTCGCCGCGCCCAAACTCGCCGCCGCCGACCGCCTCGCCAACATCGCCGGCGGCGCCGCTTCCGCGATGTCACTCCGTCAACTCACCGCGTGGTGCGACGCCAAATTCGGCCCGCACGCCATCGCCTCCGACTCGACGCCGCGCCCCTTCGATCTCCCTTGGGTCGTGCTCGACAGCGCCAAAGCCGCCCGCGTCTGGTCGTGGACTCCGCAAACGCCCACCACCGCCATCCTCGCAGAAATCGCCGCCCACGCCGAAGCCCACCCCGACTGGCTCGACCTCTCCGCTCCCCTCTGACCACCTGTCATTGCGAGGAGCGCAGTGACACGGCAATCCAGCTTACTCTTCCCGCGCGCAGCGCCCTCCACTTTCCAAAAATCTCCCCGCCCCGCCTTCCCGGATGTCCGCTTCTACTTCTGCTCCCCCCCTCACGCTGTTCTCCGTCGTCATCCCCGCCCGCGACGAGGAAGAATCCTTGCCCGGCACGCTCGCGGCCATTTCCGCCGCCTTCACTGCGGCCAATATCCCACACGAGATCGTCGTCGTGGACGACGGCAGCAAAGACCGCACCTGGGCCGTGCTCCAAGAGCTCCGCGCCACCATCCCCACCCTCGCGCCCACCCAAAACCTCGGCCAGCACGGCTTCGGCCGCGCCGTCGTCTGGGGCCTCGACCAGTCCAGAGGCGATGCCGTCGTCATCATGATGGCCGACGCTTCGGATGCGCCTTCGGACGCCGTGAAATACTGGCAACTCCTCGGCCAGGGCTACGACTGCGCCTTCGGCAGCCGCTTCATCAAAGGCGGCGAAGTCATCGACTACCCGCGCATCAAACTCCTCGTCAACCGCCTCGCCAATTTCTTCGTCCGCATCGGTTTCGCCATCCCGCTCAACGACACCACCAACGCCTTCAAGGCCTACCGCCGCACCGTCATCGACGGCTGCCGCCCCTTCCTCGCCCCGCATTTTAATCTCACCGTCGAGATCCCTCTCAAAGCCATCGCCCGCGGCTACACCTTCACGATCACCCCCATCTCCTGGCGCAACCGTAAATTCGGCGAAGCCAAGTTGAAGATCAAAGAGATGGGCAGCCGTTATTTTTTCATCTGTGCCTACGTGTGGCTCGAAAAATATTTCAGCCGCGGCGACTACCGCCGCCGTCCCTGACGATTTCGTCACGAAATCCTCACCTCGCCCCTGCATTCGGCACTCGACATGCATCAGACGCCTCAAAGCCTCCTACTACACCAATAGAAACCATGAATACTAACCTGACTCCAAAACTGGGCCAATCGCGCGGACTCTTCCGCGTCGCTTGCCTCCTCCTCGGCCTCGCGCTCGCGCCGTTCGCGTTCGCTCAAGTCGTCTCCTCCGGCCTCACCGGCACCGTCAGCGAAAAAGGCGGCAAACCCGTCGCCGGCGCCACCGTCACCGCGACCCACGTTCCCACCGGCACAACCTACAACGCGACCACCCGCACGGACGGCCG
>JANXLP010000005.1 GCA_025355125.1 Opitutaceae bacterium
TACCACTTATCTACGTTCAAGTAGATGCGCGGCGCCGCCCCCGCGTATTCGCCGCGCCACCGCCATCATTGAGGAAGAGACGGGAGTCGAGCTGCACGAGGCCGCGGAGCTTGATGGAGTTGGCGGCGTCGGCAGAAGCGAGGGTGACGCCCTTGTCGTTGACGGTGATTTTGGGCGTGGTCGGCGCAGCGGCGGCGGCCGCCTCGTCTTTGATCTCGAGCTGGCGCGAGATGATTTTGAGCTGCTGCTCAAGCAGGCGGACCTGATCGCGGAGCGCCTGGAGTTCGGAGCTGTCCATGGGTGCGGCCAGCAAACGGGTGGTGACGGCGGCTGTGGCGAGAAGCGCGGAGCCAAAGCGGGAGAAGTTTCTCATGGGAACGTGATGATGGTTGAGTGAGCAACTTCCCGGGGTCGGGTCAGCGTTCTCAAGTCGGATGAGCGATACGATAGGTTAGTCGGTGAATGCCGCCGGTGGATGCCGGTGGGCGGGAAAATCAAAAAGCCGGAAACGCGGGCTCAGGCGCAGGGCTGGCCGTCGCGGCCCGCAGGCAGGCGGGTCTTTTCGGTGCGCTCGATCTGGGTCACGCGGCCATCGTGAACGACGAGCTGGACGACGCCGAAGCGGAGGCCCTCGACCTTTTCGCGCACGAGGGCGATCCAGTCGGGTTGGGGGTCGAGGCCGGAAGTGGGGGCAGTGGAACCGGGGGAATGTGCGGAAGGCATGACGCGGAAGGCTTGGGCTACGTTAGTGGCGTTTATTAGATGCTGTATTCACCGAGCAGCTGGTGAAGGACCCCATCGGTTTCATCGAGGCGGGCCTTGCCGGCGCGGTGGGCGAGCTTGCGGGCGTGGCGGGCGGTCAAACGCGCAGGCGACGCGGCGGCATCGGCCTCCGCGGAAAAGGGCAGCGGAACATCGTCGCGGCGGAGCTTGCGGAGCGTGACCTCGACTACATCCGCGAGCGTGTAGCGGTCGAGGATGCCGGCGATGGCGTTGCGCACATCGAGCATGAGCATGCGCAGGCCGCAGTGCGCCTCGTCAGGACACGTGCATTTCTCGTAGGCCGACTGGCTGACGCAGCCGATGGGGGCGAGCGGGCCGTCGATGAGGCGGACGACCTGGCCGATGGTGATCTCGCGGGCGGGTTTCGCGAGGCGGTAGCCACCGAACTTACCGCGCACGCTGGAAACGAACCCGGCCTCCTTAAGAGCCTGCATGATCTGTTCGAGGAACTTAATCGGGAGCTGCTCGCTGTCGGCCAACTCCGAGACCTGCACCAGCGAACGCTTCACTTCCACGGCGATGCCGAGGTTGATCAGAGAGCGGAGCGCGTATTCGCCTTTTTTGGAGAGCTTCATATCACGACTTTTTTATACTACATTGATTTGATATGAATTAAAGCAAGCGCCGTTTATGAGAAAAAACAGCTATGACACAACAGTCCGACCCAAGGGCGTTCTGGGGGCGGATTATCGTGCAGAGCGCCTGCTATGCCTGCCTTTTTTACGGTCACCTGCGATAACCGCCGCATAGTCTTTAGCCGCAAGCGCCGCCATTTTACCGACCGACGGTCTGTTTTTGAGAAAATCGTCCGGGCTGCCTGATCAAACCATCAGGAGCCGAGCGCGACGTTTTAGAAGCCGGCCAACGCGTCCGCATGGCGACGAAGCGCCGGACCGTGCACAGTTAACGCCGCCTGCACATTCGCGGACACCTGTCCGCAACCACTCTTGCCAAAATGCCAAGGCTACGAATCCTCATCCGCTCGCCCGCCATGTTACCCCCGCCCGCGTCCCTAGAATCGGCTCCCGCATCCACGTCGGAATTTCCATCCGCCACCCCCGGTTCACCGACTGCGGCGCGTCGGCGCTACGCGATGGTGGGCACGGGTTCGCGTTCGCAGATGTATCAGGACGCGATCGAAAAAACCTACGCTGCTCATGCCCACCTCGTCGGTCTGTGTGATGTGAATCTCGGCCGCGTCGAGCTCGCCCGTGAGCGTTCGCGCAGCCATTCCTCTCCGCCCCCGCCCGCCTATGCCTCCGTCGATTTCGAACGCATGATAGCCGATACGAAGCCCGACTTCGTCATCGTCACGACCGTCGATGCCACGCACGACGACTACATCATCCGCGCCATGGATGCCGGCTGCGATGTCATCTCGGAGAAGCCGATGACGACCACGGCCGAGAAATGCCAGCGCGTCCTCGACGCCAAGCAGCGCACCGGCCGCAGCCTCCGCGTCACCTTCAACTACCGCTACTCGCCCCCGCGCACGCAGGTGAAGGACCTGCTCATGAGCGGCGAGATCGGCGACATCCTCTCGGTCGATTTCCACTGGATGCTCAACACCAGCCACGGCGCCGACTACTTCCGCCGCTGGCACGCCCATAAACAGCACTCCGGCGGGCTCATGCTCCACAAATCGTCGCATCATTTCGACCTCGTCAACTGGTGGCTCGGCGCGCTGCCCGTCACCGTCCAAGCCACCGGCAAGCGTGCATTCTACACTCCCGCGATGGCACGGCGCTTCGGCCTTTCCGGCGCACACGAGCGCTGCCTCACCTGCCCGGAAACAGCGCTGTGCGGCTTCTACCTCGATCTCGCCGCCAACCCCGGCCTCAAGTCGCTCTACCTCGATCAGGAACTGCGCGACGGCTACGTTCGCGACCGCTGCGTTTTCCGGGGCGATATCGACATTGAGGATACGATGAACCTCCTCGTCGCTTACGACAACGGCGCGACCCTCACCTACTCGCTCAACACCTTCAATGCGTGGGAAGGCTACACGATCACCTTCAACGGCACGCTCGGCCGCATCGAGCACACCATCGTCGAATCCACCTACGTAAACGGCACCGACACCGTGCAAGGCGGCATCGCGGCCGACGGCGTCACCACCCGCGTCATCCCGCTGCGCGGCGCGCCCCGCGTCCTCACGCCGTGGACCGGCACCGGTGGCCACGGCGGCGGCGACACGGTGATGCTCGACGAAATCTTCCTGCCCGCCGCGCCCGCCGATCCCTACCTGCGCGCCGCCGATGAACGCGCCGGGACCGCCGCGATTCTCGTCGGCATCGCCGCCAACCGCTGCTTCGCCACCGGCGAGCAGGTCAACGTTTCCGATTTCGTCTCTGCATTCGCGCGCCCCGACTACGCGCCCATGCCCTCCCGCACCGATCCGTTGCCGATGCCCGACCGCGCCGCCCGCGCGGTTTAAGCCCGCGCCTCACTTCTCCTTCATCACGTAAACCCCGCCCCAATTCTCCGGCGGCGGCGCGTGTTTGGCGTGCTCGGTGATGCCGAGATAAACCAGCGAGGGATTGCTCGTCACACCCGGCGTCTTGCCCGGCTGGTTCGGCTCCAGCTCCTTGCTCTGCTCAAACAGCGCCAGCGCGGCGTCCCAATCGCGCTCGTAATAGCGGTTCAACCCATCCGTGAAAATCCGATAGCACTCCAACGCCTCGGGCGTGACGATTTCGCGCAACGCGGCGATCTCGTAGATCGGCACGGCCTTGGTGCGGCCCTTGACGACGATCCGTCCGAGCGGCCGGAAAACGACGCGGTCGCCGCCGTGCTTCTCACATTCCAATTTCGTCGCCTCGGAGCACATGCTGTAAACGCCCCAGCTCTTCGCGCCTGATTCCATCCGGGCCGCGAGATTCACGTTGTCGCCCATCATCGTGTAGCTGAAACGCGAAGTGCTGCCCATGTTGCCGACGACCGCCAAGCCCGTGTTGAGGCCGATGCGCGTCTGCAGGTTGAGCACGATCTCCGGCCAATTTTTATCCGTTTCGTGGCGCCATTTCTCGCGCAGCTCCGCGATGCGCGCATGCACGCGCAACGCCGCCACGCACGCGCGGTAGCCATTGTCGGGCAGAGCCAGCGGAGCGCCATAGATCGCGACCACGGCGTCGCCGATATATTTGTCGAGCGTGCCGCCCTCGGCCTGCACGATATCGGTGCATGCCGTGAGGTATTCGTTCATGAGCCCGACGAGGCCTTGCGGCGTGAGCTTTTCCGAAAACGAGGAAAACGCCTGGATGTCGCTGAAATACGCCGTGATATTTTCCTCCACGCCGCCGAGCTGCGGGTCCTCGCCGGAATCGACCATCTTCGCCACGAGCGCCGGCGCGAGGTAGGCGCCAAACATGCCCTTGATGCGGCCCTTTTGTTTTTCCTCGTCGATCACCTGCCAGATCAGCGCCGCAAAGCTCGTGGTGAACGCGCCCCCGAGCGGTCCCGCCAGCGGAACCAGCCAGTGGTAGTCGCGAAAAAAGGTGAGCGCGAACCACACGTAGGCCACGAGGACGAGCACCGCCGTGAGCTTCGAGCGCATGCCCTTCACGCCACCGCTAATCCAGAGGCCGGACGTGATGAGCGTGAGCGTGATGATCGCCACCATGTCCACCCACTTGGGCGTGTGTTTCAGATAAAGCCCGGAGCGGATCGTCTTCACGAGATTCCCGTGCAAGCCGACCCGAGGCACGGGTTGATTGTCCCACGGCGTGGGCGCGAGATCCTGCAGCAGCAGGTCGGTCGGCCCGACCAAAATGATCGCATCATGAAACCGCTCAAACCACCGCACCGCCGCGGCACGCTCCTTGGGTTTCTCCGAGGCGAGATCGCGCTGATAGAGGAGCACATCCGCAAGACTCTCGCGTGGATTTAGGTCGTCGTTGGTCCAGCGAGAAAACCAATTCACTTCGATCAACTGGCGCTCAGAGAGCGGAATCGATCCGTGCAATCGCCCGGCCTGATCTACCAAATCGATCCGATCGTCGAAAATCTTCACCGCATCCTGATCCAAACCCGCATCGAGCAACGCCAGCTGGAGTGAAAGACTGTAAAACGTGGGCGCCATCGTGTGGGCAAAGAGCGGCACCCAGCGGGGCACGGCATCGCTACCATAGCCTTCATCAACATCGATGAGCCCCACGCGGCCATAGACCGCCTGCTTCCCCGAAACCTTGTCGATGTAGGAACCGATCAGCGGGTCTTGCGGCAGCTCGGGCAGATCGTTTTTGGTGCGATCGGCGAACCCCTGCCGAAGAAGGGGAAACCGCCGGGCCTCGCCCTCCGCCTGCGTCGTCCCCACACCCAGCGTGTATTGCGCGGCGAGCACGATCCGGGGATGCTTGAAGATCACCTTCCCGAGCGCGCGGTTACCCGCCGTCACTTTTTTGGCATCGACCACCTCTGAATAGCTCAGCGCGGAAAAAACAAAATCGAAGCCGACACCCTTTGCCCCGCCGACATCGAGCAACGCCTCGGCGGCATGCCCGAAGTATTCACGATTCCACGGACGCTCTCCCAGCAACTGCAGCGCGCGGGTATCGACATCCACATAGACAACTTTGACCGGCGCAGAAATCTCCCCGCGAAAGCGGTAGCGCAAATCGGTCAGTTTATTCTCCAGAAATACGAGCTGACCCGTGTAGCTCAGAAAGCACCAAAGCAGCGGTATTGGCAGCAGCCAGAGGACGCGCCAGACCAGTTGGATTTGAGGCTTCGCCACAGTGCGGAGATGTTAGGTTCCGACGCGGATAACGGAAGTGCAAAGCCCACTACACCTAGACGAGCGAGTGAACAGCCAAGATCCTTAAGCAGAGATCCGCTTTTAATCGGTCCCGCCAGCACCCGATGTCGTTTTAGGGAGAGGGGGAACCGGCAGAGGAGTCGCCTCGGAGGCTTTTTTCTCAGCCTCAATTTTTTCCGCAGCTGCCTTATCCGAAGCTGCCTTATCAGCCGCGGCTTTGTCTTCCGCAGCTTTTTTCTCGGCTGCAGCCTTCTCGGCTGCGGCTTTTTCTGCAGCCGCCTTATTCACTGCGGCATCGACGGGAGTCACCGGCTTAAATACGACGGTCGCCACGGCCTGCGCGACCTCGACTGCGGATTGCACCACGGCCGCCACGCTCGTAGCGGGCGCATCCAGCACGACCATCTTCCCCGCCGGCGTGGTGATGGTGACAGCGCCCGTGACGTCGTTCACCTGCACCTCGATGACGACTTCTTTGGGGGTTTCGCCGGCGACTACGCCGACGGGCAAATTCGAAGTGCCGGTCGCCAGCTCGACGTTACCATCAGCCGTCGTGAGCGAGAAGAACGCCGTGCCGTTGCCCGAAGGCCGGTAAACAATACGGAACGTGGTGCCACGAATACCGGCGGCACCCACCGGAGTTTGCACGGAAAACGAGGAATTCTTGGCCTTGTTGAGATGCTTCACGTTACCGACCAGTTCACCGCGCGTGAGGTTGAGTTTGGTATTTGAAACCGTCGGCTCATCGGTCAGCTCAGCGGGCTTAATATCCGCCGCAAAGGGGTCCTGGAGATACTGCTCGATATCGAGGACCGAGTCCGTTTTCAAATTGATCGTCGCGCCGTTGGAAAACACGAGCACCACACTGCCATCTTTCCCGGTCGTCACCGTCGTGCCCTGGCCGATCGTCTGGTTATTGCTAGCAGCCATAACGATCTTCGTCGCCTTGTTCAGCCAGGTCACTTCGCCGGTCACTCGCGCGAGTTTGATCTCACCGGCTTGGGTCGCCTGCGCGAACGCGCTCGAAGCCGTGGCCACGGAAAGGCCCACTAGAAAAACCCACATCAAGAGCGACTTTAGCATGGAAAAAGAGGGATAATGGACTCAGCGCTGCGACTTTAACCGGTCGCGCAAAGCCTCCGCCCCACGAAACCATGGGTCAAGGCGCAAACAGGTGGCGACCGCCGCGAGGGCGAGTGGCCGCGTCGCCGGCTGAAGACTAAAATGATACGCCGTATAAAACCACGCCTGCGGCAGATTGGGCGCCAGCGTCACACTGCGCGCAAAGGCCTCCCCTCCTTCCATCCAGCGGCCCTGCATATCCAGCGCCACGCCCAGCCGCCACCAGAACTCCGGCACCACGCTCGACTGCTCCAGCGCCCGTCGGGCCGCCCGCTCGGCTTCGATTCCCAATCCCGCCGCCTGCGGCGGATCGAGCCGCCCGATCAATACCGAGACATACGCCACGTCCGCCCAAGCCTGCGCGTTGCACGCATCCTTCGCCACGGACTTCGCCAAATCTACGCGCACCTCCCTCAACGTGATCAATTCCTCCGAGGCACTCACGGGCTTCAGGGCGATCCGGTCGATCCGCCGCCTGGCTTCTCCGCGCAACCCTTCCGCCTGCGATGCCGGCAAGAGCCAGAATCCCGCCACCCCCACCAGCAACCCCGACGCAGCGCCCAACAATATTCGCCCGCCCCTGGAAGTCGCTCGGTCGCGCGCCGCCTCCATCGGCCAGACGGCCCCCACCGCCTCGGCCCCCACCCACGCCACCATCATCGCCAACGCCGGCAGCTTCAGATGAAAATCCACCATCAGGGCCACGGCGAACGCGCCTAATCCCACGACCAGCGCATCCACCGGAATTTCCGCCCGTGGCGTCGTCTTGGCCCGTCGGACTGCGCCCGCCGCGATGCCCGCCACCCCGCCCAAACCCAGTATAAAGCCCACCGCCCCGTAGTCGCTGAGCGTGTTCAGGTAGTCGTTGTGGGCCCACTGCGGTTCATCCCAAAATCGCACCGGTCGGTGCCGTTCAAACACCACGTTGTAGCTGCCCGCGCCCGTCCCGAGCAGCGGCGCCTCGCGCCAGAGTTGCCACGCAGCACGCCAGACGATGGGCCGGGTTTTTTCGCCACGATCCTCCGCAAGCCGGTCCACGCGCGCACGGACATCCGGCAACGCCGCATAGAGCAACGCCCCCATCGCGACCACGGCCACCAGCGCCGCACCCGCCACTCGCAGCTGCCACCCCCACGACCGCCCGCGCTTCAACAACGGCCAACTCATCAACGCGACCGCCAGCGCAAGCCACGGCCCGCGGCTCACCGTCAGCACGAATCCCAATAAAAATATCGCCGCGAGCACCCGCGCGGCGATCCGCGTCGTAGCCCCGGTATCTTTCCGCCATCCACCAGCGAGCGCCGCCGGAATCAACAGCCCCAAAAATACCGCCATGCTGTTGGGAATCCCAAACGCTCCACTCGCGCGGCCGATGAAATACTGACTCTGCGAGCGCCCGAGCATGATCCACTGCGGATCGACGAATCGCTGGTAACATCCCAGCACCACGAGCACCACGCCGAGCCCGATCACCGTCCCTCGCAACAGCCGCCGCGGCCCGGGCAACGCCACCACATCGAGCGCCAGCCAAAACGTCGCCATCCACTGCGCCCACCCCAGCCAGTCCCGCCAGCCGAGCCAGCCGACCGGTGTCACCGCGAGGACATTGATCGCCGCATAAATTAAAAACGGCACGAGCCACCAGCCCGCCCCATGCCAGCAGGGCCGATCAACGCCATCGGCACGCACGCACGCACCGCGCAGAAATTTGAGCGCCACGATGACCGCCGTGAATGCGCAGGACCACAGGAGCGTTTCCCGCAAATACCCGCCGAGCGCGAGCGTCGTTGCCGCTAGATTTAGCGCGAGGAGCAGGGCTTGCGCCCAGTCCCATCGGGAGGCGCGCGGAACGGTGGTCGGCATCGGCAAAAAGAGGAAGGCGCGAGTCACCGCTCACGCACGTTCACCCTGCGAGCGCGTCCGTCGCGCTCCGAGTCTAAAAATCCGCCAAAAAAACGGCGCCGCCCTTGAGAGCGACGCCGTTGAAGATTTGACTGAGATCACCCGGCGATCCCGGCCCGTGCGACCTTACTTGGTCGGGACGGACTGGATCGTCTTAACGATGCGGCCAGCGACCAGATACGGGTCGGCGGCGGAGTTCGGACGACGGTCCTCGAGGTAGCCCTTGTAGTCGG
>JANXLP010000019.1 GCA_025355125.1 Opitutaceae bacterium
GGTGACGGTGGTGTTCGATGGAAGCGGGGCTGAACTTGAGGCGAAGTGCCCGGGAGGGCGGCAGACGTTTGCGGTCGTGCGCACGCCGACAGGGATGACTGCGGATGATTTCATTGAGCGATGGGTGGGACGAGCGGTTGAGCCTTCAGCGTGCTGGGTCGCAACCGGTGATGTGGGCGAGGGGCGCACGGTCGCCGCGCTCGGTGCGCAGTGGATCACGCCTGATGAGCTGGCGGCATGGTCGCGGCGCGCCGCGGGCGGCCTTGATGCGAAACTGGCTGGACGCAGTCGCGAGAATGATCGGAAGTGGCAGGGCCGGTCATGAATACTCCCATCACGAGCGTCGCGGAAATGCAGGGCGTTTACGGCGCCTATTCATTTTCGGAGCACCTGTTGCAGAAGATTTGGCTGCGCGGAGATTTTGACCGTGCGGGCGCGATAACAACGTCTGGCGAGCGAGTGAGGATTTTACATCCCGGGCAATGGAACCGACTCGGAGGTCCGGATTTTAAGAACGCCCGGTTCCAATTGGGCGATGGGGCGGAGATTGTCGGTGATGTGGAGTTGCACCTGCGGGCGGAAGACTGGGCCGCGCATAGGCACGCCGGCGATCCGGCTTATGCGCGGGTGGTGTTGCACGTCGTGCTGTTTCCACCGGCCGCCGGATATGCCACGCGAGGCGGAGCCGGAGAAGCTATACCGATTCTTTCACTGCTGACATTGCTTCGACACGACTTGGAGGAGTTTGCAGCCGACGAAGCGATTGAGCGGCTGTCGTCGCGCCCGGCGGGACGTATTGTGGAGGAGTTGGGCGTGCTTCCACTGGCTGAACTTTCGGCGCGGCTGCGCAGTCTTGCGGGCGCGCGTTGGCGGCAGAAAGTTTACTTCGCGCGGATGCGGGTGCAGCGACTGGGGTGGGACGCGGCGTGTCATCAAACTGCGCTGGAGATCCTCGGCTATCGGTTTAACCGTTCGCCGATGCTGCGCCTCGCTGCGCGGTTTTCACTGGAATCGTGGTCGGCGGGTCGACTAACGGTCGAGGAGTTGCTGGCGGCAGAATCCGAAGGCTGGAGTTTACAAGGAGTGCGGCCGGCGAATCAGCCGCGCACGCGGCTCAATCAATATATGGCTTGGACGCAGGCCCGGCCCGACTGGCCGAAGCGACTCGAGGATATGGGTAAAACTTGGCCACACGTCTCGGCGGAGGCGGCGACGCGCGATGTGCGTCGCGAGGAGGGGATTGGTGGTTTGCGGACTCGACTGGCGAAGGAGATTTGTGGTGAGGCGGTGGGCGGAAGCCGCTTAGAAACGTTGTTCGTCGATGGATTACTTCCGCTGGCGGCGGCGCAGGGCGCGAAGGAGGCGGAATTGTTTGGCGCGTGGTTTCACTGGTTTCCGGGCGACCTGCCACCGCTTGTGCCGCAAGCCTTACGCGACCTCGGGGTCGTGACGCCGAAGCAGCAGTCGGCGATCAACGGATTTGCGCAGGGTTTACTGGGCTGGTGGTGGCAACGGGAGGCTACAAGTGCTGCCTCCGAGGGGCGCGGGGCTTGACAAACTTTCGACGGCTTCGGTAAGTTTCGAGGTTCAATCAACCACACTTTGCGAAAAGGTGGGCCCTGCGGCCCGCTTTTTTTTTCCTTAAATACCAAACTATGAGCAGCGAAATTCTGTCCGTCCTTGAATACATGGAGAAGGAGAAGGGCATTCCGCGCGCGGACATGATCGCGACGATCGTGAACGCGCTTAAGACTGCCGCGCTGAAGGGCATTAACTCCGGTCAGGAGCTTAAAATCGATATCAACCCCAAGAATGGTCAGCTCCATGCTTGGTCGGTGTTGAAGGTCGTGGATTCCATCGGGAATCCTAAAACCGATATCCACGTCGAGAAAGCCCAAGCATTTAAGCCCGGCGCAGTCGTCGGTGATACCATTGAGCGCGAGATCGACCCTGCGTCCCTCGGCCGTATAGCCGCCCAGACAGCACGCCAAGCGGTGATGCAGCGTCTGCGTCAATTTGAGAAGGACCGTATCTTTGACGACTTTAAGGACCAGATCGGTAACATTGTCACCGGCACCGTGCGGCGCCGTGAGCGCAATGATATCTTCGTCGATCTCGGCAAAGCCGAGGCCGTCATGCCCGGCAAAGAGCAGGTTCCCGGCGAGGAATATCAGCCTGGCGACCGCATTCGCTGCATTTTGCTGGAGATCGAGAGCACGCCACGTGGTCCCGAAATCATTCTCAGCCGCGCGAGCCCCAAGTTTGTTCGCCGTCTCTTCGAACTCGAAGTGACCGAGATCGCCGATGGCACCGTTAAGATCGAGGCATTTGCCCGTGAGCCCGGTTACCGCACCAAGATCGCAGTCACCAGCACGGATCAGAAAGTTGATCCGGTCGGCGCTTGCGTCGGTGCCCGTGGCGCCCGGGTAAAGACGATCGTGCGTGAATTGAACGGCGAGAAGATCGACATTGTTAAATACTATGCCGATCCGAAGGAGATGATCATCGAGGCCTTCAAGCCCGCGACTCCGCGCGAGATCATTATCGACGAGAAATCGCATCGCATCCTCCTCAAGGTCGCGACGGACGATCTCGCCATCGCCATCGGCCGTAAGGGCCAAAATGCCCGCCTGACCTCGCGTTTGATCGGCTGGCGCCTCGACATCGAGGAGTTTAAGGCTGCGGGCGACAATCCCCGCGAGACCGCGATTAACGTTCTCGTTAAGACCATCGGCTTTGATCCGGCTATTGCCGGCCGTTTGGTTGACATGGGCATCAACTCGCCCGCTGCCTTTGAAGGCGTTGCGGCTGAAGATCTCGTTGGCGGCGGATTCACCGCCGAAGAAGCGCAGGACATCATTGTCCGCGTTTCGAACTAAGACACTCTACAAAATACACCGCCGCCGCACTGAATGAGCACCCGCATCCACGAACTCGCGAAGCAATATAACCAAGAGCCCAAAGAACTGCTCGCTTGGCTTAAGGAACGCGGCTTCGTGTCGGCGGACACCAAATCGGTCTCGAGCACCGTCAGTAAGATCTACTTTGACGAGCTTGAAAAAGAGTTCGGTGTGAAGGTCGCCTCTGTCGCGCCCGTAGCTCCCGTGGTTGTGCCGGTGGCGATCGCCAGCAACGAGCCGTCGAAAGTTAATATTCCGGCCGGTGTCTTCGTGAAGAGCACGCAGGATATCGCCCGTGAAAAGGAAGCCGTTGCCGTGGCTAAAGCCGCCGCTCTCAAGCCGGCGGCCCCCGTAGCTCTTCCCGCTCCCACAGTGTCACTCCCTCTGATCGCGCCCGCCGCGAAAGCTCCGGTTCCATTGCCACCGCGTCCGGTCTCCGCTCCGCCTTCTGTGGCGATGCCGGCGCCGATGAGTAAAGCACCGAGCGCGTTGCCAACGCTGCCACCGCGCGTCGCGGTTTCATCCACGCCTACTTTTATTCCACCATTGCGGGCCCCGGCACCGACGCCCGTGGTTGCGCCCACTCCTGCGCCCACGCCCGCTCCGGTTGCAGTCCAACCAGCGCCCGCTCCGGCGATAGCGTCCGCGCCGATTGCGCCGCCGCCGACCAGCAAAGCGCCCATCGCACTGCCCTCGCTTCCAGCTCGTCCGGGTTCATCGCCGATCAAGGCGCCTCCTCTGCCCGGTGCGGTGCCAGCGGCCGCCCCGGCCACGAGTTCCTCTTCGGTCACCGTTACTCAGGTGGGCGATGTGAAGCTCATCAGCATGAAGCCCCCCGTGATCGTGCGCGATTTTGCCACGGCGCTGGGCATGCGTCCGTTCCAACTCATTTCCGAGTTGATGCAAATGGGCATCTTCGCGGCGATCACACAGTCTCTCGACGAGACCGTAGCCGCCAAGCTCGCGGAAAAGCACGGTTTCCTCCTCGAGGTTAAACATCGTGGCGATCCCGCAGCGGTGCAGGCGCAGAAAGAGAAGGAAAAGAAGGAGAAGAAATTGGTCGTCGAAGACGACACCAAGGATCTCGAGACGCGGCCGCCCGTCGTTTGTATTTTGGGCCACGTTGACCACGGTAAAACCTCATTGCTTGACGCCATTCGCAAGGCTGACGTCGCGGCGGGTGAGGCCGGCGGCATCACGCAGCACATCGGCGCCTATCAAATCGATTTTAACGGTCGCAAGATCACCTTCCTCGACACGCCCGGTCACGCGGCGTTCACGAAGATGCGCTCCCGCGGTGCCAGTGCCACAGATGTAGCGATTCTCGTGGTCGCAGCCGACGATGGTTTCATGCCGCAGACCGATGAGGCGCTGAAGATTGCCCTCAACGAAAAGCAGATTCACGCCGACAAATTCGCGTTGCTCGTTGCGGTCAACAAGATGGACGTCAAGGGCGCGAACTTGGATCAGGTCAAAGGCCAGATGCAGCAGCGCAACATCGCCCCCGAAGATTGGGGTGGCGAGACCGTGACTGTGCCGGTTTCCGCAATCAAGGGCACCGGTATCAACGAATTGCTTGAGATGATTATTTTGCAGGCGGACGTCCTTGAGCTTAAGGCCAATCCCAAGGCCGAGGCCAGTGGCGTGATTATCGAATCTCAGGTCGATGTGGGCCGTGGCCCGCTCGCGACTGTCATCGTGCAGCGTGGCACGCTCCGTGTGGGTGATGCCATTGTGTGCGGCCCGAACTGGGCGAAGGTGCGCGCGATGTTCGACGATCAGGGCAAACCCCTCAAGGAGGCGCCACCTTCGACGCCGGCGCGCGTCATCGGTTGGACCGGGACACCCGACAGCGGCGCCACCTTCAAGGTTGTCAAAAATTCTCGCGAGGCCGAGAAGCTCGCTGAGGAAGAGCAATACCGTCTCAAGAAGATCACCACGACCGCAGATGCTACGCCGAAGGAAATGTCGGTCGATACGCTCTTCGCGAACATCGCGGCCACGCAGCAGAAAGTGCTCAAGCTTATCATCAAGACCGATGTATTCGGTTCGACCGAGGCCGTCCGCAATATCCTCGAAGGCATCAAGAGCTCCAAGGTTTCCCTCGAAATCGTGTCCACGGATGTCGGCATCATCACGAAGAACGATGTGCTTATGGCCGGCGCCGCCGGCTCGGTGATTATTGGCTTTAATACGAAGCTTGAGAACGGCGTCACGCCGCTCGCCAAGCACCACGGCGTGCGCATCGAGACCTACGCGATCATCTACGAACTTGGCGACAAGGTGCGCGAGATGATGGCGGACCTGCTCGATCCCGATCTCAAAGAAACGAAGACCGGCGTCGCCGAAGTCCGCGCCACGTTCCCCTTGGCCAAGGGTTTTGTCGCCGGTTGTCTCGTCACGGAGGGCAAGATCAACCGCAACGCCTCCGCCCGCGTCCGGCGCGGCAAAGAAATCCTGCACGAAGGCAAGATCGGGACGCTCAAACGCTTCAAGGACGATGCGAACGAAGTCCGCGCCGGCCTCGAGTGCGGTATCAAGCTCGACGATTTCAACGGCTACCAGAAGGGCGACCTCATCGAGTGCTTCGAGGTGCAAAAAGTCCGGGCTGCGCTTTAAGCTGAGATTTCCGCCCACCGGGAATTTTAACTAAAGCCGTCAAGACTGCCAAATTCCAGACTCGCCGACCAGGCCCCGAATCCCGTGAGTAACCGCACTGTCCGCATCAACGAGCTCATTCACCGCGAGCTTAACGACATTCTGCGTCGGCGCTATCAGACCGAGGCGGTGGCGATCACGGTGACCGAGGTGCGGATCTCGACCGATCTGCGTGACGGCAAAGTTTTTGTAGCCATTATCGGTGACGATGAGCTCATCATTCGTCGCATGGCTTGGCTGCGCCGGCAGGCGCGTGATATCCGCGAGGAACTCGCCCGTCGCATTACCCTCAAATTTTTACCGAAACTGACTTACTCGATCGACGAGACGACACCGCGCAGCGCGAAGGTCCTGCAGATGCTCGACGATATGGTGAAGGCGAACCCCTCACTCGCCGAGCCACCGACTCCTCCGGTGGTCGAGCCCACCCCACCGTCTACGGCGCCCTGACGTGGAGCGTTATTTTCCAGCCCTTGCGGAGGGATTTATCCGTCTGAGTGCGGTGCTAGCAGGTAAGCCGGTGACAGTGGTCGGTCATGCCCGGCCCGACGGTGATTGCATCGGCTCTCAAGTTGCCTTGGCGCGTGTGCTGACGTCCTTGGGCCATGACGTGATTTGTGCGAATGCCGATCCAGTGCCGCGCCGGTTGGAGTTTCTCACGCACGGGATGATTTTTTTGCGCACTGACGAAGTGCTCGCCCGACCGGAGCAGCGTGCGGCGGTGTTTGTCGATTGCGCAGACCACGCCCGCGGGGGCGAGCGACTGAAGGAGAAATTCGCGCAGCCGGTCGCCGTGGTCGATCATCATCTTTCCAATACAGGCTACGCTGAGGTGAACCTCATCGACACGGCAGCGGCGGCGACTTGTGAGATTCTCGCGGGGGTTTTTATCGATGCGGGCATCGTGTTCGATGCACAGACGGCACAGGCCCTTTACACGGGAATTTTGACGGATACGGGCCAATTTCGTTTTGGCGCGACCTCGCGTCGTTGCTTTCTAATCGCGGGAGAATTGGTCGCGCGCGGTGCGAACCCCGCCGAGGCAGGGTTCGAACTCTATGAGCGCGAGACGGCGGGCAAACTGCAGCTACTCCAACGCTTTCTCGCGTCGCTGCGCCTCGAGTGTGGCGGCAAGGTTTGCATCGGCTCCTTGCCAGATGGAATTTTTTCCGAAACGGGCACTACGGTCGAAGACACGGAAGGTCTTGTCGATTATGCGCGATGCATTGAAGGCGTCGAAATCGGTGTGCTAATCGAGACCCGTCCTGATGGGGCCGTGAAAGCCAGTCTGCGGGCGAAGAATCCCGCCTATCGTGTCGATCGTATCGCGGCGCAGTTTAATGGTGGCGGCCATGCCTGCGCGGCGGGACTCAACCTTAAGTCCGGAGCCGAAGATTTTTATGCGCGCCTCGTAGCCGTGCTCACGCAAAGTCTCGCCCAAGTCGCCGCCAACTCCGCTTCTCTTTAAATCATGTTAGTGCCCGCCAAAGAACTCGACGGTATCCTGCTGGTGGATAAACCTGCCGACCACACCTCGCATGACGTAATCGCCCGTCTGCGCGGCAAACTGCGCATGAAGCGTATCGGCCATGCCGGCACGCTCGATCCGATGGCGACCGGGCTCCTCGTCGTGCTCGTCGGCAAGGCGACGTCGGTTTCCCAGTATCTAATCAGCTTGGACAAGGAATACACCGGCACGATCAAGCTCGGCGTGACGACCAATTCTCAGGACGCCGACGGCGAGGTGCTCGTGACGCGGCCCGTGCCGCCGACGCTGACCGAGGCCGACGTGTTGGCCGCGATCAAGACTATGATCGGTGATCAATACCAGATGCCGCCGATGTTTTCCGCGATCAAGATCGATGGAGTGCCGCTCTATAAACTCGCGCGCAAAGGCGAGGAAGTCGTGCGCGAGCCCCGCTTCATCCGTGTGGCGAGTTGGGAGCTGACACGCTTCGCGCCGCCCGAACTCGATTTTCGCGTGCGCTGCACGAAAGGGACCTACGTGCGCACGTTGGCGCATGATCTCGGGGAGAAGTTGGGCTGCGGCGGACACCTTACCGCGCTGCGTCGCACCGCGACGGACAAACTCACTCTCGAACGCGCGCTCACGATCGATCAGATCAACGCGCTCACGTTGCCCGAGATCGAGAAACACCTCCTGCACCCGCGCGACGTGGTGCCAAGTATCGCGCTGTGAACCCGCCCGTGCAGTCCGCCGGCCTCGCGAACGCGTCGCTCCCGTCGCGACCGCTGCATCTTGCGATCGGGATATTTGACGGTGTGCATCTCGGGCATCGCTCCGTGATTGAGGCGGCGGTGCAATCGGCGCGACGCAGCGGCGGAGTGGCGGCGGTGCTGACGTTCTCACCGCATCCCAGCGTATTGTTTCGGCCAGATAATCCGACTCCGCTCATCATGGGACTCGAGACTAAGATCGCGCTGCTGCGCGGATTGGGTGTCGATGCGGTGATTGTGGAACCGTTCACACGGGATTACGCGAAGATTGAGGCGGAGGATTTCCTGCCACACCTTCGCCGTTATTTGCCACAACTCGCGGCGGTTTACGTTGGAGAGAATTGGCACTTCGGACGTGGACGACGCGGGGATGCCGCGATGTTGATCATGGAAGGACGGCGGCAGGGTATTAACGTTTTCAGTGCGCCGCGCGTCAGTTTCGATGGCGAGCCGATCAGCAGCACGCGCATCCGCGGTTTGCTGGCAGCGGGCGAGGTGATGGTGGCCAACACGCTTTTAGGTCACACGTATGCGGCCATCGGCATCGTGACTCCCGGCAAGCAATTGGGCCGGACGATTGGTTTTCCCACGCTCAATCTGGCGTGGTCGCCCGGCTTGCGGCCACGGTTCGGCGTCTATGCGGTGCGGGTGATTGGAGCGAAATCGACGACCGCGCTGCCGGCGGTGGCCAACTACGGGCTGCGGCCGACAGTGGAAATGGCGACGGAGCCTCGGTTGGAGATGCATGTGCTCGGGGCCTGTGCGTATGATGCGGGCGATGAAATTACGGTGGAGTGGCTGCGCTTCTTGCGGCCGGAGATGCAGTTCGCAGGCTTACCCGAATTGCAGGCGCAGATCGGGCGCGATGTGGCGACGGCGTGTGCAGAATTTTCCTTGCTCTGAGGCGCGTGACTCGCGTTATTCCACCCTCAGGTTTTTTAGGGGACTTTTAGCTCAGTTGGTTAGAGCGTTTCGTTGACATCGAAAAGGTCACTGGTTCGAGTCCAGTAAGGTCCACCATTTTTTGCACCGGCGCTCTTGAAAGCGTCGGTTTTTTTGTGCCCAGTGGCGGGATGCTTCAATCGCTGCGCATCCGCAACCTGGCCCTGCTAGAGGAAGTTTCCCTCGATTTCGAGGCGGGCTTTACGGCGGTCACTGGTGAGACGGGCGCGGGTAAGAGCATTCTCCTTGGGGCGTTGAGCCTGCTGGCGGGCGAACGGGCGGATAAGACCGTCATCCGGCAGGGTGCGGTGGCGTGTGAGGTGGAGGCGGCGCTATTTTTTGCCAAGCCGAAGGGCATCGATGCGGTTTTGGCGGAGCTGGAGTTGCCGACGTGCGAAGATGGACAGCTGATTTTGAAGCGGAGTGTGCCAAGGGAGAAAGCACCGAAGATCACGATCAACGGGAGTTTGGCGACGCTCGCGGCTTTGCAACGGTTAGGGGAATATTGGGTCGATTTTCACGGGCCGAGCGAGCCTAGGCGATTGCTCAAGGATAGTTGCCAGTTGGAGCTGCTGGATCTGTTCGGGCGGGCGGGCGGGGCGCTGAAGGCATATCAGGGAAAATATGGCGCGTGGCGGGATCGCGTTGCCGAGCGGACCAAGATTTTGGGCGAGACGAAGCTGTCGCCGAGCCAGATCGAGTTTTTGCAGAACCAACTCACGCGCATGGAAGCGCTGGAGCTGACGAGTGAAGCGATCGAGGCGCTGGAGCGGGATTTTTCGCGGATGAACCGCTCGCAGGAATTGATCGAACTCACCCAGGCGCTGGCGAACGGGCTGACCGGCGATGATGGCGTGCAGGGGCGCGTGGCCGGACTGTTGCGCGAGGCGCACGCGCTCGAGGAGATTGATGCGGCGAGTAAGCCGCTGGCGGAGCGTCTCGCGGCGGCGGCGATTGAACTCAACGATCTCGGCGCGGAATTTTCGTCGTTGGGCGCGGAGTCGCAGTTTGATGCTGAGCAGGCGGAGCAGCTCACGGAGCGGATGAACACGTGGCTCGAACTCAAGCGGAAGCACGGTGGCGACGTGACGGCGGTGATCGCGGCGCGCGATGAGCTGAAGCTGCGGCTCGAAGTGCAGGGCGATCTAGAAGGGGCGCTGGCGCGGCTGGAAAAACAGATCGCGGATGCGGAGCGCGCGATGAAGAAGGAGGGCGTGACGTTGCGCGCGGTGCGCGAGAAGGCCGCGAAGGAGCTGGCAAAGGTCGCGGCGAAGGGCATCGCGCAGCTCGGTTTCAAGAAGGCGGATTTTGAGATTCGCGTCGTCGCTCTGCCGCAACCCGGGCCCACGGGTGACACGGGGTGTGAGTTTCTGTTTTCACCGAATGTGGGCGAGGCGCCATTGCCGTTGAGCCGCGTCGCTTCTAGCGGCGAACTGGCGCGCGTGATGTTGGCGCTGAAGACGGTGTTGGCGGATCTCGATGACGTGCCGCTGCTCGTGTTCGATGAGGTGGATGCTAATGTCGGTGGAGAAATCGGTCGCGTGGTCGGCGAAAAGATGGCGGGCATCGCGAAGAATCACCAGGTGCTGTGCGTGACGCATTTGCCGCAGGTGGCGGCGCAGGCGGCCTCGCACTTTGTCGTGACGAAGGATCAGTCAAAAGATCGCGCAGTCGTCGGTATTGCGCCGATTCAGGAAAACCGAAAGGCACGCGTGAGTGAGCTGGCGCGGATGCTGGGTGACCGCACGGCGAAGAGCGCGCTGGCGCATGCGGAAGAGCTGCTCGGAAAATAATCCGAGCAGTAGGTTTTAGGCGGTCTTAAAACTGCCCCACTTGTGGAGTGGGCGCAGGGCGAGGGCGATGATGAGGAGCTGGCTCGCGATGAAGATTGAGAGCGCCATGAAGGCGGCATCGGTGAAGCCGTAGCTGTGGAGGCCGACGCCGAGCATGTTGGTGCCGAACCAGCTCCAGCTCGTGACGATGTTGCCGAAGATCGCGAGGGCCATGAGGCCGCGGGCTTTGACGAGGCCGCCCCAACGGGCGTGGAGGATGAGGGCGTTCCAGAGGACAATGATGAGCGCGCCGTTTTCCTTCGGGTCCCAGCCCCAGAA
>JANXLP010000042.1 GCA_025355125.1 Opitutaceae bacterium
TGATCGCGGCGGCGCTGCTCGCAAGCTGCCTGTCGGCGCGGCGCGCGGCGAAGAGCGATCTCCTCGTCGCGTTGCGCGACGTGTGACGTGGCCGAGGCCGATTTTTATTTGCCGAGGCTGGCGAGGTATCCCGACGGCGTCATGAAGACGACCTTCTGGCTGCGTAATTAGGCGATGATCTCCAGAAAACCGGCCCAGCGCTCGTCGGTCCACGCGTTGAGATGACCTTCCAGCACGAGCGCGGGGGCCTTGCAGGCTGCGCGTTCGTAGGCTTCGCGGAATTTCTTCGCATCGGGGACGAATGTGGGGTTCTCCAACGCCATGATGCGCTCGATACTGAGCCCGTGGTAAAATTTCGGGAGCTTGGGGCCGTAGAGCCGGATATTCACCTCCGGCACGCCCGCGAGCGCTTCGTCGGTGGCGTCGGTCGTGCCGCTCCAATGCGGGCCAAACGCCGCGAGCGGGAAGCCCAGTTTGCTCATGGCGAGGGTCTCGCTCTTGACGAAGATCGCGCGCTGCTCATCCGCCGTGCCGATCTCAAACTCGCCCTGTTTGTCGGTCGCCGTGCGCTCGCGCTAGCCGTGGAGCCAGAACTCGATCAGGCCCGCGGCCTGCACATCCCTGATCCATTGGAAATAGGCCGGGGCGTCCTTTTCCGGCGAGTAGCAGATGATGCCGAAGGATCCTTTGATTTAATTGGCCGCGAGATAGTCCGCCAGCTTTTGCCAGCGCGGCGCAATCGGCGCTTGCCGTGCGCGCCTTTGATGGTCGCGTCATCGAATTTCAGGAGCACGACCTGTGGTTTCCCGTCGGAGTGGCTTCGGTCGTTCTGACGGTTTCAGCGGCGCTCAAAAACGAGCCTGCGAGCAAGGCGCAGACGAAGATACTTAGGGCGACGCGGCGTTTCATGGCATCACGAGAGGGCGGGCGGGATGGCAGATGTCGAAATCCGGGCGCATATTTTGTCTCTGGTCACGCGGCGCGCGGGGCGCAATCGTGCCCGGCCCATGAGTCGCGTGATGTGTTATCGGTGCTATCTGCCGGCGAGCAATTGCTGGTGCGGGGCGATCACGCCCATGCCCACGCGCACGAAATTTGTCATCCTCATGCACCCGGATGAGCACAAGCGGGTGCGGGCCAACACGGGCCGGCTCACGCACCTCTGCCTCGCCGATAGCGAGCTGCACCTCGGCATCGGCTTCGATGAGCACGAAAAGGTGCAGGCATTGATCGACGATCCGACGAACTACCCCGTGCTGCTCTATCCGGGCCGCGAGTCGCGCGACCTTTCCAAAGGCGAACTCCACGCGGCCGACTTCGCCGGCCGACGGCTCGTGGTCTTTCTGCTCGATGCGACGTGGCGCAAGGTCCGGCCGATGTTGCGCATGAGCCTCACATTGCAACGGCTGCCGCGCATCATGTTTTCCAACGCCGCGCCGAGTCGCTACGTCATCAAGAAGCAGCCTGAGCCGGGCTGCCTCTCCACGTTAGAGGCCACCCACGAATTGCTGGTCGCCCTCGACCGCTCGGGCCTCGACGCCTACGCACAGCCTGAGCAATTGCTCAGGCTATTCCAGCGCATGCAGGATTACCAAATTCACCGCGCCGCCGAAAACGCACTCAGCGGCGATCGCCGCAGCGCGCGCCGGAGTCCGGCGCCAGGTGCCGTGGGCGCCGGAACGGAAGACCCGAAACGCCGTAAAATTTTCCCCTCGACGGTTTCGGGTTGAGAAGACCTCGGGTCTGAAGAGTGGACCGACCGCGCTAGAATTTCCGCGAAAGTCCGAGCGTGGGGCCGAGGGCGTTGAGGCCGGGATTTATTTTGTCCATGCCGCGATTCGAAATGTGTTGAAAATAGAGGCCGAGCGAGAGCCGCCAGTCATGCGCGAGGCGCAGGCGGACGCCGCCGTGGATCAGCCAGTTCAGATTGAAATCCTGCCCCTGACCGCCGGGCACTTCGTAGCCCTTGCTATCCATCCAGCCAAACCCGCCGCCGCTGGAGAAGAAGCCGGTGAACTGCTCGCTCGCGCTGCGCCACTCGACTTCGCCCGCCGCGGCGACACCGAGGTAAGAATGCTCAGGCCCACGCACGATGGGTTCGAGCAGCAGGCTGAAGCGGGAGCGAAACACGAGTGTGCCGCCGGCCCAGGGGCGTTCGTTGATCGGCGGGATCTTAAAGGAAATGATCTGCGGCAGCAGCACGTAGGGTAGCTGGCTGCCGCCTCCGCCGACCTTCCAAAGAATGCCGGTCGTGACCTCCGTCTCCCAGCGCAAGGGCGCGATTGGCGTGCGCGGTGGCGGCGGCGGTTCTGCGGAGAAGGCGAGGGGCAGCGCGGTGAGTGCGAGGCCAGCCAGAAAGCACCAACGTGAGGGCGACATGCGGTTGTTTTGTGCCGCGAGGCAGAGCGACGCGACTTACTTTTCGGCAGGAAGAGCGCGTATGGAACAGGCCGTTGAGGAGGATTCTGAGGTAGCGGAACGCGTGAGCGTATCAGGCCAGGCGGAGACGGGATTTTCGCCACAAAAACACGAAGAATCGTCGGGGCTACGGCGGAGTCTTTATCGCGCCTATAGGTGCGTGGGAGATGGGGGCGAAGCTTGAGAGATTTCTTGTGCTTTTGCGGCAAAAATTCCGACGCGGTTGGCATACGCGAGCGGAAGAAACGCTCACGCGTTCCGCAACGGGGAAATGAGGAACATAAAAGCCAGCGCGGGCTAACTGTAGACGCAAAGAGGCGAACTTTTGGGCGGGACGAGGGGCGGCGATGACAGGTGTTCGTGGAGGAGGTTGGGGGTGACCACGCAACACACGGAAAATTCGGAGAGAAACGTAATGGGTGCGTTCGAAGAGAAGAAATCAGATGGATTGCCGCGGCGCGGCGCTTCTCGCAATGACGGGTGGGGAAGCGGGGTGGGGGCACCCCGCCTACAGTTTCGGAGGGCGGGTCGGAGACGCCGCCCACCTTTACTTGCGCATCGGGAAGGGGACGGCGGTGCGGCCGCTGTGATGGCGCCAGAACCAGCGGGCCATGGCGGGGAGGAGGACGATGGCGCCGAGCATGTTTACGAGGAACATGAAGGTGAGGAGAATGCCCATGTCGGCTTGGAATTTTAGGTCGGAGAAAATCCAGAGGCTGACGCCAATCGCGAGCGTGAGACCGGTGAAGACGATGGCGGCGCCGGTGTCTTTGTAGGCGGTGATCATGGCGTCTTCAAAATACGCGCCGGATTTGAGGGCGGTCTGGAGGCGGGCGAAGAGGTAGATGCCGTAGTCCACGCCGATGCCGACGCCGAGGGCGACGACGGGGAGCGTCGAGGTTTTCAGGCCGATGCCGAGGTAAACCATGAGCACGTAGGCGAGGTAGCTCACGATCGCGAGGGGCACGATGATGCAGAGGGTGGCGACAAAAGAGCGGAAGGTAAGGAGGCAGAGTGCGATGACGGCGCCGAAGACCCAGTAGAGGATCGGGCGCTCGGCGGCGGCGACGACTTCGTTGGTGGCGGCCATCACGCCGGCGTTGCCGCTGGCGAGGAGGAATTTGGCTTTTGGAGACGGATGAGCGGCGGCGAAGGCTTCGGTGGCGGCGGTGACGGCGCGGAGGGTTTCGGCTTTGTGATCGGCGAGGAAGATGAGGATCGGCATCACGGAGGCATCGGCGTTGAGGAGGCCGGTGGCAGTCTCGATGGGGGAGACGGCTTGCGCGAGTGATTGGGGATTGCGGGGGAGGATGCGCCATTTGAGCGAGCCCTCGTTGAAGCCGGAGTTGATCATCTTCGCGGCGGAGGTGAGCGAGACGACGGATTGGACGCCGGGGATTTCGCGGATGCGGCCTTCGAACTGATCCATGAGCGTGACGACGTCGTGATCGACGCAGCCGTTGGGAATCGTTTCCACGATCACGGAGAGGATATCGACGCCGATGCTGAACTTTTGGGTGATGAGGCGGCTGTCCTGATTGTAGCGGGAATCCTGGCGAAGCTCGGGGACGCCGGCGGAAGTGTCGCCGATGCGGACTTCGCCGGCTTTGAAGTAGGCCCAGACGCCGAGGGCGAGGGAGACGAGGACGATGGCGAGCGAAGGGCGGGGACGGAGGGCGCGGCCGAGGCGTTCCCAAAGTTGATCCATGTGAGCGCGGCGGGCGACCTGTTCCAGCTCGG
>JANXLP010000052.1 GCA_025355125.1 Opitutaceae bacterium
CCCCAATATGCGCGGTGTTCCCACGTGCCGGAGTTCCAGGAAAGCATGATCTCGCTCGGGAGATTAGCGGGATCGAGATAGACGTAGGCGAAGAGCACTTCACCCGCGGCGACGTTCATCGGCTCACTGGCATAGTTGAAAAAATGCTCATGCAGGCCGAAGGCGTTGTTCGACTGGTGCGCCGCCGAGCCGGAGATCGGTGCAGGACTGACGGAGACCCAATTCCAATCATCGCCTCCGCTGAGCGACATTGCACCTACAGGGACAGAATCATCGGACCAAATCTTCTCGGACGCTGAACTCTTGCTGGATGCCAGAGCGGAGAACGCCAACACGCACAGGGTGGCGACACAGATGTCTATTAGCTTTTTCATCGCCCGCCAGCATGGGGCAAAAACGAAAACGCTCATAGACGAGTTCGTCTGAAAGACGTGTAGGATGTCGGAGCCGGCTCGTGTAAGTGAACCAACACCCGTGCTTGTCAGACTTTGGCTGACAAAGAATGAGGCGCCAAACATGCGCTCACCCGCTTTCTGTCGCAAAATTCTTCAGGCATTCCCCGAGCTAAATAAGCCATTTTTCGCCTGCTTAATCCATGGGGTGATCACCTGTTTTCTACCGACTCGCGTGCGCACACACGGCGTCGCATCAACGATTCTACCGAACCGATCCACATGAACAGCGGTCGGTTCTACGGCAGCATTACGCGGCCATTCCTCCACTTAACCGCCACTTGTCGCCGCCGATGCCGCTCCTCCGCTTCCTCATCCCCCACTCGCCCCGCATGGCCGTGAAGGCTTGTTGTTCCGCGTCTCAGTCACATAGCGGCACAGGCAACATTTTCCACGGCGTCGGGCGTCCTCTGAGTTGGGCACTCATTCTCATCATCATCGCGCGCGTGGCCTGCGCCGCGCCCGATGATGCGCACCTCGCCAATCTCTCCACCCGCGCGCAAGTCGGCACCGGGGCGAACATCATGGTGACCGGTTTCGTCATCGGTGACGGCACGTCCAAGAAAGTGCTCCTGCGCGCGGTGGGGCCGGGCCTGAGTGCGTTTTCCGTATCAACCGCGCTCACCACGCCGGTCCTGAGTCTCTACGACAGCAACGGCGCGCTCTTGACCACCAACAGCGCGTGGTCGGCCAACGATGCGACCACGATGAGCGGTGTGGGTGCGTTTCCACTTGTGGCGGGCAGTCGCGACGCGGCCATCGTAACGACGCTTTCTCCCGGCCTCTACAGCGCCCAGGTCAGCAGTGCGGATGGCGCGGCCGGGGTCGCGTTGTTGGAAGCCTACGACGTGAGCGGACCCGCGCGGCTTATCAATATTTCCACCCGCGCCCGCGTCGGCGATGGCGACAACACATTGATCGCCGGTCTGGTAATTTCTCCCGGCAACGGCGCGCGCCGCCTCCTCGTGCGCGCCATCGGCCCCACGCTCGCGGCGTTCAACGTCCCCGGCGCCAATGCCGATCCGGCGCTCGCCGTGCTCGATTCGCAAGGCCGCCAGATCGCCGCCAACGACAATTGGGAAAGCTCCGCCGCCACCCCACTCTCGACCGCGTTTACGCAGGCCGGCGCATTCGCCCTACCCGCCGGCAGCAAGGATGCCGCCCTGATCACCGAGCTCGCTCCCGGCAGCTACTCGGTGCTCGTCAACGGCGTGAACGGCGCCACCGGCGTGGCCTTGATCGAAATCTACGACATCACGGCCTCGTCCGTTTCAACGGCGGCCACCGTGAGCGTAACCGCCACCACCGCGACGACTGATCTCAACGGCGGCGCGCCCGGTGTTTTCACGATCACCCGCACGGGCGCGACTACCCAAGCCGTCACGATCAGTTACACGCTTTCCGGCAGCGCAACCGCCGGCACCGATTATCAGCCCGTCGCCAGCAGCGTGACGCTGCCCGCCGGTTCCGCGTCCACCCTCATCACGATCACTCCGGTCGCCAACAGCGCCAACAACACCCAGCGCGAGGTCACACTCACCCTGTCGGCTCCCGCCGGCTACGGCCTGACCACCGGCAGTGCGACCATCTCGATTTTCTCGAAGTCGCCCACGCTCTACGTCGGCTATCTCCGCGCGCAGACGCCCGCCACCGGCTCCACCGCCTACGGCACCGCGACGATTCAGCTGAGCGCCGATGAATCCTCCGCCTACGTCAACGTCACCTTCGCCAACTTAAGCTCCGCCGAAGTGACTGCACACCTCGTGCTCGACGGTTATTTTGTCCTCGGCCTTCCCGCGGGCCAGGTCACCGGCGCGTATTGGCAGTTCAACCCTGTCGGAATCTACAGCCGGGCCGATCTCATCGCCGCGCTGAAAGCCGGGCGCATTACGATCTCCATCGACACCGCCAAATATTCCGCTGGCGAACTCGGCGGCACGTTCGTGCGCAACAGCGCAACCGCGTTCGTCATCCCCAACGCCGCGCCCCCCGTCGATCTCAACACCGTCACACCGAAAGATGCCGCGCGTTTCCTCACGCAGGCTTCGTTCGGCGCCACCACGCCCGAGGTCACCGATGTCGTGAAAAAAGGCTACGCCCCGTGGCTCGACGATCAGCTCACCCTGCCGGCCACGCCGCACCGCGCCTACACACTCGCGGACTTCGCCGCTTCCAATCTCGGTGGGCAGGGCACGGCCGTAAATGGCGTCTATCCCTACCCCGGCGGCATTCATCGCCAGGCCGCGTGGTGGAAGATCGTCCTTACCGCGCCCGACCAACTCCGCCAGCGCGTCGCGTTTGCCCTCAGCGAAATTTTCGTCGTCTCCGACCAGGACGCCAGCCTCAACACTTGGCAGGAAGGCATGGCCAATTACTACGATGTGCTCGTCGCCAACGCGTTTGGAAATTTCCGCACGCTCCTCGAAGAGGTCACGCTGCATCCCGTCATGGGCGTCTATCTCAGCTCGCTGCGCAACGGCCGCGGCGGCGTCGATCCCAATGGCTTCGCGATCACTTCGGCCAACGAGAACTACGCGCGCGAGATCATGCAGCTCTTCACCATCGGCCTGAACGAGCTCAACCCCGACGGCACGCTGCGTCTCGATAGTTTTGGCCAGCTCATTCCCACCTACGACCAGACCACGGTCGTCGAAACGGCGAAGGTCTTCACCGGTTGGGCGTTTTATTCCACCGATGGCGCCCGCCAGTTCCGGACCACCGGCGGAGCCCAGCCGCGCGACTGGATCACGCCGATGATGCTCTACCCCGAGTTTCACGACGACCGCGCCAAGACGATCATCGCGGGCCAGATTCTCCCCGCCGGGCAGAGCGGCGCCAAAGACCTCAAGGATACGATCGATGCCCTCTTCAATCATCCCAACACCGGCCCTTTCATCGCGAAGCAACTGATTCAACGCCTCGTCACGAGCAACCCGAGCCCCGGTTACGTTTACCGTATCGCCCAGGTCTTCGCCAACAACGGCGCGGGCGTGCGCGGCGATCTCGGCGCCGTCGTGCGTGCCATCCTCCTCGACTACGAGGCCCGCTCTTCCGCCGTCGTGACCGCACCCGGCGCGGGAAAACTCAAGGAGCCGCTGCTGCGCGCCACTGCCTTCATGCGTGCGTTTGCCGCCAAGTCCGATTCCGGCCGCTACAACATCGACGCCTACCCCAGCCTCGCCCAAGCCCCGCTCCGCGCGCCCACGGTTTTTAATTTCTTCGAGCCCGGCTTCATCGGCCCCGGCGCGCACGCCGGCGCCGGCCTCACCGCGCCGGAGTTCCAGATCATCACCGACACGAGCGCCATCACTTCGATCAATTTCTACAACACCTACATCAATAACCTCCGCCCCGCCGCCCCCTCACCCGATAACAGCGAGGTCATCTACCTGCAGCTCGACGCCCTCATGCCGCTCGCGCGCACCTCGCAGGCGCTGGTGGATCAGCTCAATCTACTGCTGGCCGCGAGCGCACTCTCCCCGGCGACGACCACGATCATTGTCAGCGCGCTAAACTCGCTCCCCTCCGGCGCCACCGATCTCGAGCGCGTGCGCACCGCGATCTATCTCGTCGTCAACGCCCCCGAGGGCGCGACGCAGAAATAATTCCCGCTATGAATCTGAAAACCCAGTCCGCCGATTCGTCGCGCCGGAAATTTCTCGGCCAATGCTGCGGGGCAGTGAGCGCCACCGGCATGTTGTCGGCGATGGCCCAACTGCGACTCATGGGCGCCGTCGCCAACTCCGGCAACGGCCCCGTCTCCGCCGCCGCGAGCGCCTCTATTCCCTCGGACTACAAGGCGCTCGTGTGCCTCTTCCTCGCCGGTGGCAACGATGGCAACAGCCTCATCGTGCCGAGCGACACCGCGGGTTATCAGGCCTACGCAACGGGACGCGGCGCGCTCGCCCTACCCCGCGCCAGTCTCCTCGCGGTAAAACCAAAAACCTCCGACGGCCACGACTACGGTTTTCATCCCGTGTTGAGCGAACTCCAGACGCTCTTCAACCAGGGCCACGTCGCCGTGCTCGCCAACGTGGGCACCCTCGTCGTGCCGACGACGCGCGCGCAATTCGTGGCCAAGTCCGTGCCGCTGCCGTTGCAGCTCTACTCACATAGCGATCAACAGGTCGAGTGGCAGAGCAGCGTGCCCGACAAACCGTTCAGCACCGGTTGGGGCGGCCGTCTCGCCGATCTCACCAACGCGTTCAACGCCAACGGGGCCGTGTCCATGTCGGTCACCCTCGACGGACAAAACGCGTTTCAAATCGGTCAGAACGTCGTCCAGTTTGCCGTGAATCCCGCGGGCGCCATCGTCGTCAACGGCGCCGGCACGGGCGCGTCCCTCGCCGGCATTCGCAGCAAGGCGCTCAACGATCTCATGTCCTCGCCACAGGGAAATCTCTTCGACGCCGCGTTTGGAGGCATGAACCGCGTCGCGATTTCCAACAGCGAGATCATCGCCGGCTATCTCACCGGCACCCCGCCCTTCACCACTGCATTTCCCACGAGCAACCTCGGTCAGCAGCTGCGCACAATCGCGCGTCTTATCGCGGCGGGCCCGCAGTTGGGCCTCAAGCGGCAGGTCTTTTTCGCCCGCATGGGCGGCTACGATCTCCACGGCGGCCAGATCGACGGCAGCAATCCGCTCCTCGGCGCGCACGCCAATCTCCTGCGCGACGTCAGCCTGTCCCTCGGCGCCTTCTACAACGCCACGGTCGAGCTCGGCTGCGCCGATCAAGTCACGACGTTCACCGCCTCCGATTTCGGCCGCGCCTTCACGTGCAACGGCGACGGCTCCGATCACGGCTGGGGCGGCCACCACTTCATCGTCGGTGGTGCGGTCAGGGGCGGCGACGTTTACGGCCGCATGCCCGAGTGGCGCGTCGATGGTCCGGATGATACGGGTCTCGGCCGCTGGATTCCCACGACGAGCGTGGACGAATACAGCGCGACGCTCGCCCGTTGGTTTGGCGTGAGCCCCACGGATCTGCCCGTCGTGCTGCCCAACATCGGCCGCTTCGCGAAACCCAATCTGGGTTTCCTCGCATAGCCGGCCACCGCGCGCAATCGGGCTCTGATCGCCGGCCTCCGAACCGAACCGCGAATCATCGGTCAGTGGAGGCGCAACCCGCATCCACCAACTATCAACAATCCCTCCCCTCTATGAAAAAGAATCCCTCGATTACTACGCGCAAAGAAATGGTCCGCCTCTTGAACGACGATCTCGCCCGCGAGTATCAGGCCATCATCGGCTACATCGTTTATAGCCAGACGATGAAAGGTGCGAAATATCAGCACATCGCGAGCGAGCTGAAGAAGCACGCCGGCGAGGAACTGGATCACGCCCTTCAGATCGCCAAACAGATCGACTATTTCAACGGCACACCAGTGACCGCGCCCAAGCAGGTTAAACTATCCGACAAAGCCGAGGACATGCTGCGCTTCGACCTCGAGAACGAGCGCGACACCATCCTCAACTATCGCACCCGCATCCGTCAGGCCGATGCGATGGGCGAATTCGCCCTTGGCGAAGTGCTGCGGAAGATCATCGCCCAAGAGCAGGAGCACCTGACCGATTTGGCCGAGGCCCTGGGCATCGATACGCCTGATCTGAGCGAGTAGGCCTCGCGAAGCGGAGCCGCGTGCTCGCGAGTGCGCGTCGCTACTTCCGCAGGCTGGAGACTTACGCTCCTTTCCCTACGACATCGTCGGAAAATGAAATCACGCTCGTGATCAACCTCGTTCCGATGCACATTAATTCCAATTGATCGCTTTCCCTTCCTTGAAGGCTTAACCACATCTCCCTCCCAGCCCCTCCTAGAACCGATCACCTTCCGACTTTGCATCAAATAAAAATACTGATTGCAGACGATCACGCGGTCGTAAGGCAGGGGCTCAAAAAGATCCTAGCCGGAGCATTCAAACGCGCGCAGTTCGGCGAGGCCGGCAATTCTCAGCAGACCCTCGAACTCGCAGGGAAACATCCGTGGGATGTCGTGGTTCTCGATCTCACCATGCCCGGGCGCAGCGGCTTGGAAGTGCTGAAGGAAATCAAGAAATCGCGCCCGTCGCTCCCGGTATTGATGCTCAGCATGCATCCCGAGGATCAGTTTGCCGTGCGCCTGCTCAAGGCCGGCGCCGCCGGTTATATGACCAAAGAAAGTGCGCCCGATGAACTCGTCGGCGCCGTGCGCAAGGCCGTCGCGGGAGGGCGCTATGTCAGTGCTGGGCTGGCGGAAAAAATGGCGTCGCTGATCGTGAACGACGTGCAGGTCTCACCCCACGAACGTCTCTCCGACCGGGAGTTTCTCATCCTGCGCATGATCGCCTCCGGCAAAGCCGTCAGTGTCATCGCGCGCGAATTGTCACTGAGCGTGAAAACCATCAGCACGTATCGCAGCCGGCTTTTGGAGAAGATGGATTTGGCGAACAATGCGGAGCTCGTTCACTACGCGTTCCAAAACAAGTTGGTCGAGCAGCGCACGCACAACGCCGTCGCTCCGGCCCTGCCGAGCCGGGTCCGCCCCGTCCTACGCCGGGTGCTGCGCTCCAGCGCCGCCAGCGGTCGCCGGTCGTTTTCCCGCGTTTGATCGCCCACGGGGCCGTCACTCCGGCGCAGCTGTCTTCGAGTTGGGCGCCATGAGTTCCGTTTCGTTTTTCGCGGGACCACACGGGTATTTTTGCCCCGCCCCATGGGAACGCGCGCGAAGGTTCATAGTCGGTGCATGGCAAGCACCCGCGCGTTGCGCCCAGTCCCATGCCTTTTCATCTCCGCAAACATTGCCTCTCGATCCTCCTCATTGCCGGCGTCCACGTTTCGTTGGCGGCAGCCGATTCCAACGCCAAGGGACGGGACGCGGGCAAGATCTACGCCGAGCTGTGCGCAAATTGCCATGGCGCAAAACTAGAAGGAGGCAAAGGCGGCGGGCTCGTCGGCCGCGCGTGGAAGCACGGCAGTGACGATGCGAGCATGGCCCGCAGCATTCGTGGCGGCATCGCCGAAAGCGGTATGCCGGGCTTCGCCAAAAGCGTGAACGACGCGGAGGCGGCGGCGCTCGTGACTTTCATCCGCGAAACCGCCACGCGCAAAGTCGATCCCACGCCGAAGACCGATCTCCCCTTGCCCAAGGGCACCCAGCACAGCGAAGAACATGACTACCGGATCGAGACCGTCGCCGAAGGCTTGGACGTCCCCTGGTCGTTTACTTTTCTACCCGATGGACGCATGTTGGTCACCGAGCGCGCAGGCCGGCTCCGCGTGATTGAAAACGGAGTGCTGCGCGCAGAGATGATCGGCGGCCTCCCGCCCCTCGTCGTGAAAGACGAGGCCGGCCTGATGTCGGTCGTCGCGCACCCGGACTTCGCGCACAACCATTGGGTTTACCTATCGTTCAGTGATCCGGGCGATGACGATACTGCCATGACCAAAATCGTGCGCGCGCGGCTCCAGGATTGGGAGCTGGTGGAGCCCGAAACCATCTTCTCGATCCCGAAGGAAAACTATCAAAAGGGCCACGTTCTCTTCGGCAGCCGTCTCGTGTTTGTTGGCGAGTATCTCTTCTTCAGCGTCGGTGTGCGCGGGCTAGAGGAAAAAGTGACGGTGGACGCACAGAATCTCGCCATCGCCAACGGCAAGATTCACCGCGTGTTCCATGATGGAAAAATCCCTCCCGACAATCCCTTCGTCGGCCGGCCCGACGCCTACCCGTCCATCTGGTCCTACGGCGTGCGCAATCCCCAGGGACTCGCCTACGATTCGTCCCGCCAAAAACTTTGGGAAACCGAGCACGGCCCGCGCGGTGGCGATGAATTGAATCTCGTCAAACGCGGCGCCAATTACGGATGGCCCGTCGTCACCCACGGTATGAACTACGACGGCACCCCGATTTCGGAAAAGACGGAAGCGCCGGGATTGGAATCGCCGGTAATCCATTGGACGCCCTCCATCGCCGTCAGCGAGATCGAGTTCTACAGCGGCGATAAATTCTCCAAATGGAAGCATCAGCTCTTCCTCGGCTCCCTCGCCGGACAGAAATTCCTGCGCCTCGCGGTCGATGAATCCGGCGTGACGCACACCGAGGAAATTTTCAAAAATCACGGCCGCGTTCGTGACATCAAAACCGGGCCCGATGGGATGATCTATGTGGCGCTGGAGTGCATCGGGAAATTGGGAAAAATAGTCCGCATCGTGCCCGCAGTCCCGTAACGTCAGCACCGCACGATTCGCATCGGATCGTCGATTTAGTCGAAAGACTCATCGACGCCGTGCGACCCACGCCCCGATATCGTGTCGGTCTCTCGAAGAAGTCCCGCATGGTTGTTCACTACCTCTATAATTCATCAGGTGTCTGGATCGCGTTTCGCGTGGGGAAAAACCTGTTTGAACCCCGAGGTGAATGGGCGGGCTGGATGCCGTGGGACGACGACTACGTGGTCGCGCCCGATGGGAAATATCTCGGCACCATCACCGGCAATCGCCTCTTCCGACTCAACCCTCCGCCTCGACACGGTTTTGCGGGCTATCCCGTTTATCCCGGCCCCCATCCCCGCCCTCAGCCGCCCGAGGCCGCAACCGTGATTCCATTGCCTGAGACCGCCACGGATATCGAAGCCGTGTAGCTCCATGAAGCCAGTGGGCGTAAAAAAGCCTTCCTGCGATTTTAGCAGGAAGGCCTTGCCCGGTGCTCACCACGACCACCGCGAACCGACCACGCAACGGATCGGGCTTACTTGAGGGTAATGTTATTCTTCACATCAACGA
>JANXLP010000075.1 GCA_025355125.1 Opitutaceae bacterium
GCAACGTCCGCAATGATCCAAGCGGCACAAGCCACGCCAGCCGCTGCGCGGCTGTCATGTCCTCTGCTTCCTCCTCCAATTGCGCTGCGTCTGGTGGAGAGGGTCAGTCCGGTCGGCTCTCGATACCCTCGCGCCCCTTACGGCCGCACCACGACCTGCGTGCGCCGGTCTTTCTTAAAATACTTCGCCGCGAACGCCGCGAGATCCGCCACCGTCACCGCGTCGATCTTCGCATCGTAGTTCTTCCACGCGTTGATCGGCTGGCCTTGCAACGCGTTGAGGCTGGCTTGCAGCGCACGCGACGAATTCGTCTGCATCGCCGCCCGTTGTCCCGCCTTCAACCGCGCTTGGCACCGACGCAGTTCGACCTCCTCGACGCCGCCCGCCTGCACGCGCGCGATCTCCGCATCGATTTCGGCCAACACCTCGCCCTCCTTGCCCGGCTGGGTGCCCGCAAAGAAATAAAACATACCCGTGTCCAGGCCCATGATCCGCCCCGAGCGCACGAAATAGGCCAGCCCCTTTTCCTCACGCACACGCTCGAAAAGGCGCGACGCCATGCCGCTGAAAAGCTCATCCGCCACCTCGCCCGCATAGTAATCGGGCGCATGCACCCGCGTCCCCGGAAACGCCTGTAACACCACCGCCTGTTCGCGCGGCTGCTGGACTACAAAATCCCCGACCTCGGCCGGCAGATCGCGGCTCTTCGCTGCGAGCGACGGCACCACCGGCGCCGCACCTTTCGGAATCTTGCTCAGGAACGCCTTCAGCTTCGGCGTGAGCTTCTTCACGTCGAAATCACCCGCGACGGCGAACACGACATTGCCGCCGACAAACAATTTCCGGTGCAATGCTTTCAACGCCCCCGGCGTCAGCGCCTTCACGCCCGCCTCATCGCCGCTCGCATCCAGCGAGAGCGGATGCGCGCCGAAAAACTTCCGGCGTGTGAGTTTCCGCGCAAGCGTGACCACGTCGTCCGCATCTTCCGCGAGCGCCGCCAACTGCGCCTCTTGCTCGTGCTTAAACGTCGCGGCTTTAAACGCCGGCGCCAGCACCGCGTCGCTGATCACCGCGAGCGCACGCTCAAAATCCGGCGGCAATACTTCGACGGCGACCCCGAGACTGTTGTTGCCCGAGAGCGGATAAAACGAGCCGCCCACTTCTTCGATAAATTGCGCGACCTGCGCCGCGCTGCGTTTACCCGCGTCTTTCGTGAGCAGCGTCACGAGCAGCGAACTCGACCCGCGCTGTCCCGACTCTTCAAACAGCGGCCCGCCCGTGACCGCCAGACGCAGGTGCAGGTTCGGCAAACGCCGGTCCGGTTGAAGAAGCAGCCGCGCGCCGTTGGGTAGCGTGATCTCGGTGAAGTCAGGCCGGTCACACTTCCCTGCGACTATCGCAGCTTTCGCGGCCACCTTCTCGATCGGATTGAGCGAAACCGAAGTCAGCCGCGCGGGCAACAGATAGGCCTTGATCACGCGTTTCAGATCGGCCGGCGTCACCGCGCGCAACCGCTCGAAGTAAGCGCGGCTATAATCGAGATCGCCCACGACCACCTCCGCCGCCCCGAGTCGCGAGGCCTGGCCGCTCATCGTCTTCCGAGTGTTGATCTCGCCCACGACGACTTGCCGCATCGCCTTCTTCAGCTGCGCCGGCGTAAAGCCCTTCGTCGCGCAGCGCGCCAGCGTGCGCGTGATCGCCGCCACCGCCGCCACCCGCTTCGCCGCATCCGCCGTGTAGCCGATACAAAAAAGACCGCTGCTGCCGGGATTCCAACTCGACGCGTCGATGCTGTGCACGAGCCCCGTCTTCTCCCGGATTTCCTGCCAAAGCACCGAGCTGTCGCCGCCACCGAGCACCGTCGCCAAAAGATCGAGCATCGGCGCATCCGCGTGCGTGAGCCCCGGAATCGGCCACGAGAGCGCGCCGCGCGACAACTCGACTTCCTCAAAGCGATGGAATTCGCGTGGGGCGAGTTGCAGCGGTTCCGCCGGCACCAAGACAGGCGCAAGGCGCATGCGTGGCGCCGCACCAAAATGCAATTCAACCGCCGCCTTCGTGGCCGCGACATCAATATCGCCCACGATGACGACGACGAGATTGTTGGGCACGTAGCGCGCCTGGTAATACTTCAGCAGATCCTCGCGCGTGACCGCCGAGAAAACATCTTGGTGGCCGATGATCGGCTGGCGGTAAGGATGCTCGCGGAATGCAGTGCCAAAGAGCGAATCCCAGAGACGGTTCTCTGGATCGTCCTTGGTCATCGCGATCTCCCGGAGAATCACGTCTTTTTCCTTCGTAGTTTCGTCAGCGGGCAGCGTCGAGTGCAGCACCGCATCGGCCAAAAGATCGATGGCTACGGCGGTGTGCTCACTCGGCAGATCGATGTAGTAAACCGTCCGATCAAACGTCGTGTAGGCGTTGATATTACCGCCGTGCGCCTGAACCGTGGAGGAAATCTCGCGACCCGCCCGGTGGGTGGTGCCCTTGAAAAGCATGTGCTCTAGATAGTGCGAAAGCCCCGCGCCCAAGTAAGCATCCTCGTGCTGGCTGCCCGTTTTCACCCACACCTGCACCGAGGCCAGCGCAGCCGAGCGGTCGGGCTTCAGGATCAGCGTCAGTCCATTGGGGAGCACCACGCGCTCGACCGGCTCGCGCCAAAATGGGGCTAGAAGCTGCAGGTCGGACGCGAGTGAAACAGAAGATTTAGCCATGAAAATAGAGAGTTAGAACCAACGATGAACTTACAGAGTTTGGCAAACTACGCCCAACTCCCGCCGCGCCCGCCACCCGGGAATCATTCGGTAACCACCGTGCGGCGCTTGCTCGGCAGGTAGGGCTTCACGAAGGCCTCTTCGAACGTGTAAACGTCCGCAAAATCCTCAGGCCGGTCGCTCTCGGTTTTGGAGAAAACGTTGTATTCGATCAGATTGAAAAATACGAAGCGCCGCATCATGGGCGCCAAGGCTATCGAACAATAATTTATCAAATAGAGTATGAACACACGCCAACAACAATCTATCGCCACCGTGTTAACCACCTTACTGGTCATTGCAATCGGCCTGCAACTCGCTTGGTGGAGCTGGCATTTTATCGCGCCGACTGCCGGGAGCAATGCCCCGAACGCAAGCACTGGCGAGGCGTTTGGGGAAGTTGCCGACTACAACAACAAAGCCCGTCAGCTCTTCGGCGGCGATGGTGCATCATCGGCTGTCGTCAATAATGCGTCGGTTAT
>JANXLP010000089.1 GCA_025355125.1 Opitutaceae bacterium
GGTGGCGTTGTCCTTGGCCGTCTTCATCGCGACCATGCGCGCGCTGTGCTCAGAGGCTTTTGCCGAGAGGACGAACTGGAAAATCTGACGGTTGACGTAGAACGGCAGCAGCGCCTCGAGGACTTGGTTCGCGCTGGGCTCGAAGAGCATTTCGCGGTCGTCGGCGTGCGGGACGCGAACGGTGCCGGTGTCGGCTTGGACCGCGGCGACGAACTCTTTCAGGCTGTGCAACGGGAGCACGGGGCGGACGATCGATTCCTGAATGAGCGTGTTTTTGTAGCGCGGGTAAATGACCTCGATGGTGTCGATCACGCCTTCGAGAAACTGCGCGATCATGAACTCGGAGGCGACCTTGACCTCGGCGAACGTGACGCGATCGGAGATGGTGAAGTCGGCGACCATCGCGCGCTTGGTGCGGGCGATAAACTGCGCGCCCTTGCGGCCGATGACGTAGAATTTCACCGGCGTCTTGATGTCGGTGACGAGCTTGAAGAGATTCGCGTTGAGCGGACCGCAGAGGCCCTTGTCGGTCGCGACGAGCAGAATGCCGCGGGTCTTCACCTCGCGTTGAGTGAGAAACGGGTGGTGCGACTCATCGACGCGCGTAGCGAGGGCCGCGAGCATGTCGGCCATGAGCTGCGTGTAGGGCCGGCCGGCAAGCGCGGCGGCCTGCGCCTTCTTCATCTTCGACGCGGCGACGAGCTCCATCGCCTTCGTGATCTGGCGGGTGTTTTTGACCGACTTGATGCGTCGGCGGATGTCGCGTGTTGAAGCCACGGTAAGAGGAGTTTTTTAGCTTAGGGCCGCGGGAAAAATCAGGCGGTGTAGCCGGATTTCCACTCGTTACAAGCGGCTTCAAGTTTCGCCTCGATGTCTTTATCGAGCGCGGACTTGGTGCGGATTTCGGTAAGGAGGGCGTCTTTGCGCGTCGTGAAGAACGTCTTCATGCTGGCGGCGGCGGCGACGACTTTCTTGGCGTCGATGGGGTCGAAGAAGCCCTTCTGCATCGCGAAGAGGATCGAAACTTGGAGCTCGATGGGCGACGGGCTGAACGCGGGTTGCTTGAAGAGTTCGACGATGCGGGCACCGCGCTCGAGCTGCGACTTCGTCTTGGCGTCGAGATCGGAACCAAACTGGGCGAAGGCGGCGAGTTCGCGGAACTGGGCGAGCTCGCCCTTGAGTTTACCGCCGACTTGCTTGGTGGCCTTGATCTGCGCGGAAGAACCGACGCGGGAAACGGAAAGACCCACGGACACGGCGGGACGGATACCTTGATTGAAGAGATCGGTCTCGAGGAAGATCTGGCCGTCGGTGATCGAAATGACGTTCGTCGGAATATAGGCCGACACGTCGCCCGCGAGGGTCTCGATGATGGGGAGCGCGGTGAGCGAGCCTTTGCCATCGAGGCGCGCGGCGCGCTCGAGAAGACGGGAGTGCAGATAGAACACGTCGCCAGGATAGGCTTCGCGGCCGGACGGACGCTTCAGGATGAGCGAGATCTGGCGGTAGGCGACGGCGTGTTTGGAGAGGTCATCGAAAACGATGAGCGCATCCATGCCGTTTTCCATGAACCATTCGCCGATGGCGGCGCCGGAGTAGGGGGCGATGTATTGATTGGCGGGATTATCGGCGGCGGTGGCGGCGACGATGATCGTGAACTCGAGCGCGCCGGCGGCCTCGAGGGCGGCGACGGTGCGGACGACGTTGGAGCTCTTCTGGCCGATCGCGACGTAGATGGAGTAAACGGGGCGGAACTTGGCGTCGCCGCTGGCGAGGCCGACCTTGTTGATCTTCGCCTGATTGATGATCGTATCGATCGCGATGGTGGTCTTGCCCGTGCCACGGTCACCGATGATGAGTTCGCGCTGACCGCGACCGATCGGAATCATGGAGTCGATCGCCATGATGCCAGTGAAGAGCGGCTGGTTGACGGACTTGCGCGCCATAATGCCGGGAGCGATACGCTCGACGGGATAAGTTTCCTTGGAGTCGATCGGACCTTTGCCATCGACCGGGTTGCCGAGCGCATCGACCACGCGGCCGAGGAGAGCTTTGCCCACGGGCACGGAGAGGAGCTTGCCGGTGGTCTGGACTTCATCGCCTTCCTTGAGCTGGGAGACGTCGCCGAGAATGACGCAGCCGACTTCGCTTTCCTCGAGATTGAGAGCGATGCCGATGGCGCCGCCGGGAAATTGCACCATCTCGTTATACATGACATCGGAGAGGCCGTCGATTTTGGCGACGCCGTCGGCGATGGTGCGGATGTTG
>JANXLP010000149.1 GCA_025355125.1 Opitutaceae bacterium
GCTCTGCATATTGCAGCTTCTCGTAATTTTTCGTCCGCTGACTTAGTCACATCCATTGCGGTCAAGCCGTGTTCCTCAGCTACCTGTTCCAAAATGGCCAGCGCTTCAGGCGTATATTCATCTCTGCGCAGCTTCAGTTCCTCGGCAACACGTGACCTACCCCAGGATCTATAAAGTTCGTTAAGCTCAGAGTTGGAGGGCATCTCGGCTAAAATTAAGCAATCTCATCTTGGCAGATCGTAAAATTGTTCAAACCAACAACCCAAACCGTCTTCTTAATCGGGTTCACCGCTGTTTTTGTCGCGACAACAAATCGTGTGGGACAATTCACAATTGGCTGAAACCTCGAATGCTTTTCCGTCAGAGGGATCGCTTGAACAGAATAAGTAACGCCTTGCTCAAGTTTACCGGTTACTGGTTTTCGTTCATAAACTCCGCCGAAATTTTGTTTTGCGTCGAACTTCAGGAAAATCCGCTCGGTCATGGTTCGCATGTCCAAAACGAACAGATGTTCACCGCGACGAATTGCTGCTGTGATTGTTACCCAATTCCAGTTTGTCATGACCCCGTCATCAAATTCTAGCCCGTAGTGAGGTCGCTCATCATAAGCCAGCCGATGCAGCGGATTCAGAAAGCTTTCCGCAGATGTGATGGCAACCTGACCGAAGTTTGTTACCAATTGGTTCATATAAACCTAGATGTAACGGACGAACTCTTTGGGCAAGTATATATGCGGTCACCGGCGCAAAGCCTAAGCAGGACGAATAGCTATTGATACTGGGCCAAAAAAGGGTCGGGCCTTGGGGTTTGGGGGAACTCACCGAGCAACGTTCGTTCATGGGCGAAGCCGGGCTTACAGCGAAGGAATGCAAGGCCGTCTTTAAGGCATGATTTCGCCGCGATTAAGCCGCAGATCGAACAGCTCCGACACGATGAGTTGCTGAAGGCGATGGCTTGCTTAAAGCACGTGCTGCGCGCCGAGAATCCCGCCTACCAAAGCGAACTCGCTCAGCGTCACGCCGACATCGAAGCCGGTCGCGGCGTAAGCCTCACCGTGGCGAAGGAGCGTTTGGATCAAGGCTGAGCTTCGCTGCTGGTGACGCCCTAATACCTACAGCTGTTGAATTTTAGACGAAAACCCACGGGCAAGATGCCCGTGCCACCTCGGAACCAGAAGTCTAAAGAATAACCGCCATTGGTGTAAAACGTGATTTTGCACGAGCGTGCCGAGGCGGAACTCACAGCGACTCGCGGCGCAGTTACCAGGCGGTTACTGGCGCGGCTCGATGAAGCAAAAGCCCAGCCGTTTCGGCGTGGCGAATTCCAACAACGAGATGCGAGCGGGCGCACAAACGAAGTTATTTTGCTCGGCGACTGGCTCGTAACGTTTTGGAGCGATCATGCTGCGGCGCACATCCACATCGTGAACCTGGAGCGGGCCGACGACGGCCCGTGAACGAGACCGGCGGTCTGGGGATAGCCAAAGAGGTCGGGTTTTAATATAATATCTCCCTTCCGACTCGGCGCAGAAAATCGGGCCGACTCTTTAAGCTCCGAACGTTTCTTTGAGGACCCGAAACCTGAACCATGCCGAAGGGCTCAAACTGAGATTGCCCACGCCGCTGAAATCGCGGTCATTTTGTTCAACCGATTACCTTCACCCCGCATAGACATTCCCTCCCCATGCACACGCTCACCCGCCGCCACTTCCTCGCCGCTTCGTCCGCCGTTGCCGCTACCGCGCTCCTCCCACGCAGTCTCTTCGCCGCTTCCGCCGGCCCGGCTTGGCCGGTGGGCTGCTTCAACCGTCCGTGGACCAAGTGGTCTTTCGATGAGACCCTCGATGCCATCAAAGCTGCCGGCTACACCCACACCGGTCTGCTCACTCCCACCGCGGCCGACCCCTTCACCGGCTCCGCCGCCACCCCGGAATACCTCGCCGCGCTTAAACAGAAAATCGCCGCCCGCGGCCTGAAGCTCAACATGACCGCGCTCCGCGTGAACGCCGGGCTCGAACTTTTCGCCGCCATCGCCGACACCCGCAAGCAGATCGAAAACGGCCACACCGTCGGCGTGGAATTCGCCCTCACCTTCGGCGAGGACAAGCCCGAGCGTTACGAAAACTATTTCAAGATCATGGCCGACGCCGCCGCTTTCGCGGAAGAACGCGGCATCAAGCTCGTCATGAAACCCCACGGCGGCGGCAGCGGCGCCTCGGCGGAAATCCTCGCCGCCATCAAGATCGTCGGACACAAAAATTTCAAAATCTGGTATGACGCCGGTAACATCATCTACTACACCGGCAAGGACCCCGTCGAAGAGCTGAAACCCATCGTCCAACACGTCACCGGTTTCTGCGCCAAGGATTGCTCCGTCGAGATCGACGCCGCCGGCAAGCGCAAGCCCGACGTCATGATCCAATTCGGCGCCGGCAAAGTGGACTTCCCCGCCGTCTTCCAAGCCCTCAAGGCCGGCGGCTTCAACGGCCCCGTCATGGTCGAGTGCTGTAAGATCGGCGCCACCGTCGCCGAGACCACCGCCAACGCGAAAGCCAACCGCGACTTTCTCACAAAAGTCCTCGCCGGCGTCTGATCGCGCCGCCTGTGCGGGTGGGGCCGGCTCTCCGAGCCGGCCTGGGTTCCAGGGTGGGCCGCGACGTCAGGTTCAGGCCGGCTCGGAGAGCCAGCCCCACCCGCGAAGAGCGCATTCACGCCCGCGCCCACGCCCACGCCCACGCCCACGCCCACGCCCACGCCCACGCCCACGCCCGCGCCCACGCCCACGCCTGCGCCCACGCCCTCCGCGTGCTCCCCCTCCGAAGTGCTCATCCCCGTCACGGGCGACGCCGGCTTCCTCATGG
>JANXLP010000150.1 GCA_025355125.1 Opitutaceae bacterium
CGCGCGCAGCAGATCGAGCATGGGCGAGCGCCAGAAAGGCGAGATCATCACGAACACGCCGCAGAGGAGCGGGAGGAGCAGGGCCGGCGCGTAGAGGGCGGCGAGGGCGGCGACGATGAACTGCGGCGCCATGCGCACGAGGGCGACGTCGATCTCGGTTTTTTGGCCGGTCATGATCACGTCTTCGAGATCCACACGGAAGTGCGGCGCGAGCGTGAGCCAATGAAACTTGGGATGATAAATTTCGCCGCCGGCGCCCTTGAGCACGCAGGCGGCGGCGGCGTAGCCGAGACTCGTGGCGATGCAGGAGAGGAGCCAGCCGGTGAGGAGTTCCCAGGTCTCGTTGGGCAGTTCGAGGTTGCGGACGAAGAGCGTGGTGGTGGCGGCGGCCATCGCGATGATCGCGAGCCAGCGGGCGGGGCCGCCGGTGGCCTGGGCTTTCCAGGGACTGGGGGAAATGGTGGGCGGGAGCGGCTGGTCCTCGACTTGGAGAATGCCGGCGTGAAAGGCCTTCACGATGAGTTCGTAGAACTCGCGGAGTGGCGGGCAACGGCGTTTGGAAATCAGGTCGAGCAGGACCCCGGGGACGGCGCGGGCGGTGGTGAAATCGGTGAGGACCCTGAATTGGAGGGGCGAGACGACGAGGTAGTTGCGGCCGGGCTGGTATTTCACGACCGCGCGCTGACTGCGGGCATCGGACACGCGGACATCGGGCGACAGGCGCAACTGTGCCGTGGTGAGCAGCGTGGCCTGATCCAGCGTGGAGGCGTCGTGGTCGGTGTTCGGCATGAAAGGTGAAGCGGGAGGACGAGTGGAGGTTGAAACCGTGACGGGAAAACTCAATCGCTAGAGTGGGGTGCCGGCGGAGATTTCGCGGCGCAGGGAGGTGGCTTCGTGAAGGAGTTCGCGGGCGGCGGTGAGGGTATCGGTGCCGGCTGAGAGAGCGGGAGAGGAGTCGAAGCCCGGCGAGGGCACACCGCCTACGGGGGACGGATGGTCGTCGGGGTCGCCGAGGCCGGTGGCGCGGAATTGGCGGAGGCGATGGAGGATGAGGTCGCGGATTTCGGTGGCGTTGGCCACACCGTGAAACACGCCGGTGTGGAGGGAGGTGTCCGTGCCGGGTTTGTGTTCGTCGCTACCGCCGCCGCCGGCGGATTGCACGCGGACATCGGCGAGGCCGAGGAGGCGTTGGACGGGGCCTTGGGTGACGGTGACCTGTTGGATGTTGGCGAAGCTCATCGTCGCTTCTTGGAGGCGCAGGACTCCGGTGCGGATGCGCAGGCTGCGATCGGTGACGATATACCAATGTAGCTCGAAATCCAGGCGCACGAGGGCGAAGGTCACGGGCAGCTGCGCGAGAAAGAAAAGCACGGCGCCGACTTCGGCGATTTCGACCAACAGCACGATCCAGGGGGCGGTGCGTGCGACCTGGTTGACGAGATCAATATTTTTGTCGCGCTTGCGTTGCTTGGCGGAAGGGGGTGCAGGGGCTGGCGGTGCCGATTGAACCGGAGGCGTTGCGGGAGGCGCGGGGTTGATCGTGGCGGGTGTTTTTTGCGCGGAGGATTCGACTGCGAATGCACTGACGTTTTGCGCGGTTCGCACGGCGCCGACGAAGTGCCAGCTCAGGTAAAGGGAAATGCCAAGCGCGAGGGCGGCCCCGAACTGCCCAATGATCCAGCCAAGCACGCGGAGTTTGTAGTGATTGTCGCCGGCGCGGAAAATCCGGACGGAGTCGGGCGCACCGAGAGGTGGGGTCGGAGCGAGGGGCACGCGCATGGAGCGCAGCACGCGGGCGCGCAGCCACTCAAACATCGTTAGGCCCTCCGGAGCGGGTGGGTGGGCGCGGGGGCAACGCGAGGCGGATGGCGCGCAGCTCGCCGGCGACTTCGCGCAGCGTGGCGGCCAGCTCGTGGTCGGCGGCGGGAACGGTCGGAATGGGGGCTGGCGCGGACGGGTGATCCTTCACGCCGCGCATCTTGGAATAGAGGAAATCGCGGACGGACTCGAATTCCTTGAGGCCTTCGAGCGTGAGTTCGGCCGAGGCGTTGCCGCTGGCGGTCTGGACGAGGATCTTGGTAAGGCCGAGCCAGCGTTCGACGACGTTGGAGCGGAGGTGGATGTCCTGAATGCGCGCGTAGTTGATGATGATCTCGCGGCGGAAAAGAATGCCCCAGCTCATCGATATGCCCTCGCCAGTGAATTTATAGCGCAGCGTATGGTAACGGAAATACGCGGGTAAAATCAGGATCGGCAGCAGCGGCGGGAAGACGAGCAGCGACATCCAGTAATAGGTCCAGAGGCTCGGGTGCGGGCGTTCGATGGCGAGGATCGCTTCGTCGTCGCTGGGTATTTTCACGAGGGAGTGAGTGCCGGGGTCGGGGCGCGGCTGCAAGAACTGGCTCGGGGCTTTCGCCGGCGGACCTGCCGGCTGGCCTGCGCCGCGCGGTGGCCCAGGGGCGCCGGTCAAGCAGCGTTTGGGCGACGAGTCGGCGACGGTTTGCGGGGGATTGTGCGGATTCCGTGTCGCCGGGGTTAACTCGCCGTGACGGCGGGTTCGCGCGTTGACGGGAAAAAGCCGCGGCGATTTCTCCCCTCCGCCATGCAAAACTTCCGCACCTTCTCCCGTTACTTGTCCGTGGCGCTCGCCGCCACTGCCGCCACCACGGCCTTCGCCCAGATAAAAACCGCCGGCTCCGACGAGACGGTGTCGCTTGAAAAATTTGTCGTCCAGTCCGTCGCGGCGCCCACGGCCAACACGATCGCCGACAAGCAACAGATCGCGCTCCAGCCCGCGGCGGCGAGCGTCATCAACGTCATCAAGTATCTCCCCGGCGTGAGCCTCTCGCAGGGCGACGCGATCGGCGGCGACGACTGGTCTACGCGCATCAACATCCGCGGTTTCACCGAGGCGCAGCTCGGCTTCAGCGTCGACGGCATCACGACCGGTTTCACTTCCTACGGCGGCGGCGCGAAGCCGAACCGCTACATTGATATCGAGAATGTTTCCAGCGTCGTCGTCTCTCAGGGCGCGGCCGAGATCGGCGCGGCCTCCACGCAGGCGCTCGGCGGCACGCTGGCGTATTTCACCGATAAACCAGCGGACCAATTCGGCGTGCTCGCCAAGTATTCAGGGGGCTCCTTCGCGACCCAGCGCGCGTTCGTCCGGGTGGACACGGGTAAGTTCGCCGACGGCACGAGCCAGGCCTTCCTGAGCTTCTCCACGCAACAGAACGACAACTGGGTGCGCGACTACATCGGCGGCGACTCGGCGCTCACGAAGCGTCTCCATTTCGATGCGAAGAACGTCACGCAGATGGGTAATTTGAAGATCACCGCCTACGCCGGCGTCGATAACGTGAATCCCGAGATCAATTTCCAAGGCGTGTCGCTCCAACAGTTCGCACAAGACCCACACAACGACCGGCTCACCTTCACTTTCACGGGCAAGCCGAACCCCGACCAGAACTACGCGCCCACCTGGACTACGATCCGCACGAACGGACTCTTCTACACCAAGTTTGAACTGCCGGTCGGCGACAACCTGAACGTTTCTTTCCAGCCTTACTGGGCCCACCAGCAGGGCAAAGGCCAGTTCCTGCCGCCCTATCAGGTCCGTCGCTTCGATCTGGCCGGAAATCCCTCGAAGCAAAGTAACTACACGGCGCCGGGCAAAGTCGGCACGGTCTTCTTCGCCGATGCCGGCGGCGCAGACATCCTTCCCGTGAACCCCGTCACGTTCACCGGCCCGGCCGATCCGTTCAGCATCGCGACCTACACCTGGCTCACGCCCGCGCAGCAGGCGGCGGCCAAGCCGCTCTCGACCGCGCGTTTCAGCCGCTACCTCAACAAGCGCTTCGGCGACAACCTCGCGTTCGATTACAAACTGGGCGCCGACAACAAGCTCGTATTCGGCATGTGGAACGAGGTCCAGGAGCGCGAGCGCTACCGCACGTGGCACGCCGTCATCGATCCGACCCTTAGCTCCGCCTACAACGCCGGCGCCTACCTCGAGTCGTTCCATTGGAACTACCGCACGACGACCAATATGTTCTTCGTCGGCGACCAGTTCACCCTGGATAAGCTCGTGCTCAGCGCGGGCGTGAAGTATTTCGCGATCAAGTTCAAGGGCACCGAATCGCTCCTCCAGTCCGACGGCAGCACCTACTCGAAGAGTATCGACAGCAACTCCAAGGCGCTGCCCAGCCTCGGCGCGATCTACCGCCTCGACTCCGTGAGCGAGCTCTTCGCGAGCTACACCCGGAATTTCTCCGCGATCAAAGACACGATCTTCACGGACAACGTGACCGCCACGGGCACCGACTACTCGCGCGTGAAACCCGAATACGCCGACAATATCGACTTCGGCTACCGCTACGCCGGACGCAACGTCGGTCTCTCCGCGAGCGTTTACCGGATCAAATACACCGACAAGATCGTGAACCTCAGCGGCACGGCGGCGAAAGACTACACGAACACCGGCGCCGGCAGCGTGCTCGTGAACGTCGGCGGCCTTGAGTCCTACGGCGTTGAGCTCGGCGCCAACTATCGCTTCGGCGACGGCTTCAGCCTCCTCGGCACCTTCAGCTCCACGAACGCCACCTACACCGACAACACGCCCGACGGCACGATCATCAAGGACAAGAAAGTCGTCGATACGCCCGAGAGCATCGCCTCCTACGGCGTCCTTTACAACAAGTCCGGCCTCACCGCCGGCATCGTGGGCAAGACTACCGGCAAGCTCTACGGCACCTACAGCAACGACAATTTTGCGAAAGCCTACACCGTATTCGACTTCAACCTCGGCTACACGCGCACGTTCTCGGGCCGGGAGTTCATTCGCAGCGTGGGCTTCGATTTCAACGTCGTGAATCTCGCGGACAAAAGCTACCTCGGCGCCGTTTCGACGAACGACCAGGGCTACGTGAAGAGCGATCCCACCGGCACCACGATGCTCTACAACATCGGCGCGCCCCGCACCTTCGTGTTCTCCGTAAGCCTCGGCTTCTGAACCGCGCGTCGCGTTTCACCCTAAAATCCGTCCGACGGCGCGGCCCGGCCGCGCCGCCTTTTCTGCCCTTTTTGCTTTTATGAACCGTCGCACTTTCCTGCAAAATTCCGGCGCGCTCGCGGTCGGCGCCGCTTTGGTGGCTCCCCGCGCTTCCGCCGCTTCCACGATACCCACGCCGTATCGCCAACGCGTCCTGCGCGCCGCTCACCTGACGGATATCCACGTGATGCCCGAGACGGAGGGATTCCAAAATCCGCCCGACGGCATGGCTTCCGCCATCCGCCATGCCCAAGGGCAGGCCGACAAACCCGAGCTGCTCCTCTTCGGCGGCGACCTGATCATGGACTCGCTAAAGACCGAGAAAGCCAAAGTGCTCGCGCAGTGGGAGGTGTGGGACCGGATCTTCTCCGCTGAGGTGAAGACGCCCCATCGCCTCGCGCTCGGCAATCACGACGTCTTCGGCTGGGCGATCCGCGACCAACCCGAGATCGCGGCCGACCCGCACTTCGGGAAAGGCCTCGCGCTCGAGCGCCTCGGCATGAAGGACCGTTACTATTCCTTCGACCAGGCCGGCTGGCACTTCGTCGTGCTCGACAGCATGATGATCGATTACGCCAACAAGCACGGCTACACCGCGCGGATCGACGACGCGCAGTTCGCCTGGCTTGCCCGCGACCTCGCGGCCGTGCCCGCGACGACCCACATCTGCATCCTCTCGCACATTCCGCTGATGAGCGTGTGCGTGTTCTTCGACGACGATCTCGAGTCCACGGGCAGTTGGGTCATCCCCGGCGCGTGGACGCACATCGACGCGCGTCGCATCAAAAATCTCTTCCGCAAGCATCCCAACGTGAAGGTGTGTCTTAGCGATCACGCAAATGGCAGACGATCGGGCCAAAGCGAATCTCGTCCCCCTCGCGCAACGCAGCTTCGCT
>JANXLP010000155.1 GCA_025355125.1 Opitutaceae bacterium
CCCGTGGTCGCCTTCGACGAGAAAGACGTCGCGCGCTCCCTTGATAGTCTCCGCGACAAAAACCTCGCCGCTCTCTTCCACGGCGCCGACAGCCGCGTTCCCAAATACAAACACGCGTTCACCGATCTCTTCCTCCTCACGCCCGCCGAGGTCGGCCTCCTCTGCGTCTTGATGCTGCGTGGCCCACAAACCCTCGCCGAACTCCGCACCCGCACCGAACGTTTCCAACCGTTCGAATCCCTGGCCGAAACCGAGGAAGCGCTTCAAGCCCTCGCCGCCCGTCAGCCTCAGCCGCTCGTCGCTAAACTCCCCCGCCAGCCCGGCACCAAAGAGCCGCGCTACGCCCAACTCCTCTCCGGCCCTGCTGAATTCGCCACGGCAGCCGCCGCTCCGTCAGCCGAATCCGCGACCCTCGCCGTGCGCGCCGAGAACGAACGGTTTGAAAAACTCACGAGTGAGATCGCCGATCTCCGCCGTGAACTCGCCGAACTGAAACAACAGTTCGCCGAGTTCCGGAAACAGTTCGAGTAATCTTTGGCGCGCTCAGCTCGCCGCGAACCGCCCCAACCGCGCCTGCACCCGCTCGCGCCCCAGCACGCGAAACATGCTCGTGATGCTTGGCCCCGCATTCGTGCCCGAGATCGCGAGCCGCGTGACCGCCTGATAATCACCGAAGCCCAGCCCCTTCCTGGTCGCGAGCGTCTTGATCGCTTCCTCGATCGCCGTGTCGCTGGAAAAATCCATCGCCGGCAACGCCGCGATCAACTCCGCCAACCGCGCCTTGGGCTCACCTTTGGCCATGACCTTTTCCTTCACCTTCGGATCCACGACAAAATCTTCCGTGAAGAAATACGCCGTGTAAGCCGGCAGATCTTCGAAGCCTTTGATCTTCGGCTGCGCCAGCAGCATTACCTCGCGAAACATCTCCAGGTTCGCCAGCGCCGCCGCTCCAGCCGGATGTTTTCCGAAAAACTCCGTCGCCCGCTCCAAAAACTTCTCCGCCGGCAGCTCCAGCAGATACGTCATGTTCATATGCCCGAGCTTCTTTTCGTCGAAGCGCGCATTACTCTGGTTCACGCCAGGCAGATCGAACAGCGCGATCACATCCGCGATGGCCATCTTCTCGCGGTCGTCCTTCGGATTCCAACCCAGCAGACACAGGAAATTCACCAGCGCCTCCGGCAAGAACCCACGCTTCTGATATTCCTCGATGAGCGCGCCCTGATCGCGCTTCGACATCTTGCCCGGCCCGTTCTGTTTCAGGATGAGCGGAATGTGTGCAAAGGCCGGCACGGGCGCGCCGAACGCCTTGAACAACTCCACGTGCTTGCTCGTGTTTGAAAGGTGATCCTCACCGCGGATCACGTGCGTGATCTGCATCGCAATATCATCGACCACGTTCACGAAATGGAAAACCGGATTGCCGTCCGAGCGCACGATCACGAAGTCCTCATCCTCGACGCGCTCCACCCGACCGCGGATCTGATCCTCGATCACCGTAGGCGCCACTTTAACCTTGGTCACCGTCTTCTTGCGGTGCTCGTCATACACCTCGTAGCGGTCGCCAATCAGCTTAAACCACGTCGCGCCGTCCTTCTCATACGTGCGCCCCGTCGCCTTCAGCTTCTCCAAATACTCCGCATAGACCGCCCCACGCTCACTCTGCCGATACGGCCCGAACCCGCCGCCCACCTGCGGGCCCTCGTCCCAGTTCATCCCCAGCCAGCGTAGCGAATCATAGATGAGATTAAGGAACGCCTCACTGTTGCGCTCCTTATCCGTGTCCTCGATGCGCAGAATAAAAACACCGCCCGTGTGCCGCGCATAGAGCCAGTTGAACAACGCCGTGCGGGCGCTGCCTATGTGGAAAAAACCCGTCGGACTCGGAGCAAAACGAACGCGAACGTGTGACATGATCGAAGGAAAAGATTGCGGCTTGTGCAGAATGAAAACGGTCAGCAAGAAGCACGCTATGTCCGCTGTCAAAGCCGCTCCCTTCGACCCGCCCGCGCTCGCCGCCCGCTTCGAAATCGCCGCCCGCGCCGCCGGTTTTCGGCTCGAATCCTACGACGAAATCAACGGCTGCCCGCTCTTCGCGCTGACCAAGCGCACTCCGGGCCCGCGCCCCCGCATCTACCTCTCCGCCGGCATGCACGGCGACGAACCCGCCCCACCTCTCGCGCTGCTCGCGCTCCTACAATCCGGCATCTTCGACGACCGCGCCACCTGGTTCCTCTGCCCGCAACTCAATCCCACCGGCCTCGTCCTCGGCACCCGTGAAAACGCCACTGGCCTCGACCTCAACCGTGACTACCTCGATCTCCGCGCGCCCGAGACCGTCGCCCACACCGCGTGGCTCCGACGCCAACCACCCTTCGACCTCACGCTCTGCATCCACGAAGACTGGGAATCCACCGGCTTTTATCTTTACGAGCTCAACCCAACCGCCCGCCCCACCCTCGCCGACGCGATCCTCGCCGCCGTTCTCCCGCACTGCCCCATCGACTCCGCCGCGACCATCGACGGCCGCGTCACCGCCGCCACCGGCATCATCCGCCCCATCGACGATCCCTTTCTGCGCGAGACTTGGCCCGAGGCGATCTACCTTCGCGCCCACCACACCACCCTCAGCTACACGCTTGAGTCGCCCTCCGCCTTTCCCCTCGCCCAACGCATCGCCGCCCTCCGCGCCGCCATCGAGACCGCGATCACGGCATTAGTCCGCGACCTCGGCAAAACTCCCGCATATCCTCCGCCACCTCAGCCTTAAAAACCTCCGGCGCGCCGACCACGCGCAGGTCAATCTCCGCGCAGTGCAACGCCTGCCGCGACAGCAACAACTTCTCCTCCAGCGCCGGTGTCCACCCCGTCGTGATAAAATCCAAATACAGCCGCGCATCCGGCCCGTAGATTTTGTCGCCCACGAGCGACCGCCCCAGCCACTGCGCGTGCGCGCGGATCTGATGCTTCCGTCCCGTCTCCGTCACCACGCGCACGAGCGTAAAGCCATTTACCACTGATAGCGGCGTGAAATGCGTCACCGCCGCCTGTCCGCCCTCGACCACCGCCGATTTGATAAATACCGGACTCGCCGTGTCGTCGCCCAACGGCTGGTTCACCGTCACCGGCTCTGCCAGTTCGCCCGTCATCACCGCGATGTAGCCCTTGCCCGCCTTCCGCTCCATCATCGCCGTCTGCAACCGACTCGCCATCTTGGCGTCCTTCGCAAGCACGACCACCCCACTCGTCTCCCGATCCAGGCGAAATACCAGATGCATCGTCGGCAGCCCGGTGTATTCCCGCGTCGCCCCGACGAGGCTCGACCACGGCCCCGCCTTCGACGGGTGACACACCACATCGCCCGGCTTGTTCACGACCAGCAGCCGCGCGTCCTCATATACAATCCACGACTTCACCTCCTCCATCGTGATCATCCGCACCGGCCCCTGCGAAACCCGCCGCGGCCAAGCGCACGCCCTCCGCGGATCAAAAAAATCCTCACGCGCTTTCTCCTCACCTGCGCCACCTGCCACACCCGCGCCCTCCGCCGCGCTCACCGCGCCACCTTTTTCATTCTGAACTGCGCCAACACCAAAGCCGCGATTCTCGCCGCCAGCGGCTTCGGCAATTTCGACACGAGAAACGTCGTGACCTTGTTCTTCCATCCCGGAACGACCTGACTCCGCCCCGCCGCGATCGCCTTCAGCATTGCCGTGACGACGTCGTCGCAGGTCATGCTCAGCGAGTCCGACACACTGCCCTCTTTCAAACCAGCCCGCTGAAAAAATGCCGTCGCCGTCGGCCCCGGACACACTGCCAGCGTCCGCACACCGCTGCCGCGCAACTCCTCATTCAACGCCAAGCTCCAGTGCTGCACGAAAGACTTCGTCGCCCCATACGCCGCCAGATACGCTGTCGGTTGAAACGCCGCCGTCGAAGCCACCGTCACGATCACGCCCCCGCGCCGTTTGATCAAAGGCAGCAACCGCGCCGTCAACTCGACCACCGCCCGCACATTCACGTCGATCATCTCGGTCAATTCCTCCACGCCCGGCTCGGGAAAATTTCCATAGGCACCGAAGCCGCTGTTATTCAACAACAGCACACGCCCCGTCGGAATTTCCCGTTCAAGGAACTCTTCCACCGCCCTAGCGGTCTCCTTCACCATCGCCGCTTGTGCAAGATCGCACGGAAAATGGCGCAGCTGAAGGTCCTCAACATTTATGATCGGCGCACGACGAGAGAGGTTGCAAACCTGCAAACCCGGGCTCAACGCTACGCATCGTTCGATGAATGATTTTCCAATACCGGAGGATCCGCCGGTCACAATGACGGCAGAGAAATTCTTCAGTGCTTCGTTTAACGAGGACATAGATTGGGACGATAGTTACACTTTCGACAGCCGACCTCTCCGGCCGACTGCGGTAAACCAAAACATACGCAGAAACATGAACAGACAAAACCACCACGAACTGATCGTTTCCGGCATCCATCTTGAGCTGACTCCCTCGCTCAAAACCTTCGTTCAAGACAAAGCCGAGCGATTGTTCCGCCACGAGGAGCGCATCGTGCGCATCCGCGTTGAGCTCGAGTGCGACCCCAAAGAGACCGTCGGCACCCGCTTCAAGGCCAAGGGCCACATCGCCATTCACGGCCCCGATATGAACGCCACCGTCGAATCCGACGAATGCCACAAAGCCGTGGCCCTCCTCGTCGATAAACTCGACCGCATGCTCCGCCGCCGCTCCCGCCTGTTCAAAGTTAAGCGCCACCAACCGCAGCCCGCGGCCTTCGACGAAGCCCCACTGCCCAACGCGATCTGAACTAATCCGGCTTTAATTCAAAGCCCGGGCCGCCTCACGCGGTCCGGGCTTTTTTATTTTAGGGCTTTTTTATTTCCCTGCGCCGCGTCCTCGGCGCAACTCAAAGGCTCGTCCCTTCGTCAATCCCCTTACCCGATGAAAATACCCCGCCCGCCTGCGTGTCGCCTCGCCGTCATTTTCGCGCTGCATGCGCTACTTCCCTTCGGCTTGTTCGCTCAGAGCGCTCCCGCCGTCGCTCCGACCCGCGCTCCTAGCGACGGACCTTTTCTCCCTGCACCCGCATTACCCGGCGGCATCGTCCTCGCGCTCTATCCAATGGATTCCCCTGAGCTTAAACGTGAACGCCTCCACGAAGCCGAAAATTACAACAGCACGTCCGGCGGCGGCGGTCAGCGCGTTCAGAGCACACTCAACATCCACAATCCCAGCATCGAGGTTCACCTCGCCAGCGGTCGCTCCTCCAACGGTGCCGCCGTTATCATCGCCCCCGGTGGCGGTCACAAAATTCTCTGGGTCGGGCCCGAAGGCCACGACTTCATCCCCTTCTTCGCCCAGTATGGCGTCTCCACCATCGTCCTGCGCAACCGCCTTCGCGTCGATGGCTACGATGCCAAAGTGGACGCCGTGAACGACGCGTTCCAAGCCATCCGCATCGTCCGCGTCCACGCCGCCGAATGGAAACTCGACCCCGCCAAAATCGGTTTCATCGGTTTCTCCGCCGGTGCCGAACTCGCCGCGCCCGCCGCGCTTTTCTTTGACGACTACCAGAAAAAGCACAGCGCCTCCACCGACCCGCTCGCCACTATTTCCGCCCGCCCCGATTTCATCGGTCTGCTCTACCCCGGCCCGACTCCGTTCGCGAAAGGCGAGACGCCCGCGATCCCCAAAAACGTCCCGCCCACCTTCATTGCATGCGCCGGTTCCGGCGACCGCGTCCACGCGGTCTGGGCCACCGAATATTTTACGCCCATGCTCCAACTCGGCGTCCCCAATCTGGAAATGCACATCTACGGCCGCGGCACCCACGGCGGCGGTTTAAAATACCGCGACGGCATTCCCCTCGGAACTTGGCAGGACCGCTTCATGGATTGGTTCCGCGACCTCGGCTTCCTCGGTAAGCCCGGTGCCGAAACGAAGGCCGCCGCCGATGTCGCCGCCTTTGCGGCAACGCGTAAAATTCCCTGAATCCCCCTTCCACGATCTCCGAACTCCGGTTCCACTATCTTCGAAAATGCCTCTCCTCACTAATCGTAAAACCCAGCCCAGCTACGATGTGATCGTCGTCGGCTCCGGCGCCGCCGGCGGCCAGACCGCCTACACCCTCACGATGGCCGGCGCCAAGGTCCTCATGCTAGAAGCCGGCCGCAATTACGACCCCGTCAAGGAAACGCCCATGTTTCAGACCGACGGCCAGGCCCCGCTCCGCGCTGCCGGCACGCCCGACAAAGACCTCGGCTTTTACGACTCAACTATCGACGGTGGCTGGAAAGTTCCCGGAGAGCCTTTCACCAACGCGTCTGACGACCCCAAGCGCCAATTCACCTGGTGGCGCGCCCGCATGTTGGGCGGCCGCACCAATCACTGGGGCCGCATCGCCCTCCGCAACGGCCCCTACGATTTCAAACCCTACAGCCGCGACGGCCTCGGCTTCGACTGGCCCATCGGCTACGACGACGTCGCTCCCTACTACGACAAAGTCGAAATGCTCGTGGGCATCTACGGCACCAACGAAGGCCTCGAAAACACGCCCAACTCCCCCGAGGGCGTCCTCCTCCCGCCGCCCAAAATGCGCGCCGGCGAACTCCTCGCGCAAAAACGCACCAAGTCCCTCGGCCTGCCCGTCATTTCCGCCCATCGCGCCGTGCTCAGCGTGAAGCAAGACGCCGACACTATCCCCGCCAAACTTCATCCCAACAATCCCCGCGCCCAACGCATCCTCGCCGAAGCGATGCGCGCCCGCGCCGCCTGTTTTTGGGCGACGGACTGCGGCCGCGGTTGCGCCATCAAGGCCAACTACCAGTCGCCCACCGTCCATCTCCCGCCCGCGCTCGCCACCGGCAACCTCGACATCCTTACCGATGCGATGGTGCGCGAGGTCACGCTCGACGAAAACGGTAAGGCCACCGGCATCACCTATGTTGACCGCATCACCGGCGAAGAGCGCCACGTCTCCGCCCGCGTCGTCGTCCTCGCCGCCAGTTCCTGTGAAAGCGTCCGTATTCTGCTCAATTCAAAATCGCCGCGCTTCCCCAACGGCGTCGCCAACTCCAGCGGCACCGTCGGCAAATACATCATGGACACCGTGGCCGCCGCCCTCAGCGGCCAGATCCCGCTCCTCGAAAATCTGCCCTCGATGAACGAGGACGGCGCCGGCGGCATTCACACTTACGTTCCATGGTGGCTCTACGGCGAACAGCACGCCGGCAAACTCGATTTCGCCCGTGGCTATCACATCGAATTCGGCACCGGCCGCCGCATGCCCGGCCTCGGCGCCGCCGCCGGCCTCGAATGGCTCACCGGCGGTTCCTACGGCCGCGCGTTTAAGGACGACGCCCGCCGCTACTACGGTTCGTTCGTCAGCTTCGGCGGACGCGGCGACATGGTGCCCAACGAGGATTGCTTCTGCGAACTCGATCCCGTCGTGAAAGACAAATGGGGCATTCCCGTGCTGCGTTTTCATTGGAAATGGTCGAGCCACGAACTGCGCCAAGTCGCCCACCAACAAAAAACCTTCGCCACCATCATCGAAGCGATGGGCGGCAAAGTCCGCACGCCACCCGCCGCCGATCCGATCAACGCGATCCGTCCCGGCGGGAATGTGAAACACGAGGTCGGCGGCGCGCGCATGGGCGACGATCCGAAAAAATCCGTCACCAACGCCTTCGGCCAAACGTGGGACGTGAAGAACCTCTTCATTACCGACGCCGCCCCGTTCTGCTCCAACGCCGATAAAAATCCCACCCTCACGATCATGGCCCTCGCCTGGCGCGCCAGCGATTATCTCCTCGAAGAACTCCGCAAAGGAAATCTCTAGCCCGGATATTTTCCGTTCGGTTTACCCCAACTGCTCTACCCCAAAAATGAAAACCTCATCACGTTTGCTGGCCCTGCTGTTCGCTTCGGCGCTTTCGGTCATAGCCCAAAACACGCCCTCGGCCGTCTCTGCGCCCACTCTCCCACCCGCCGCGCCCGCCACCGCACCCCGCCCGCCCCTGCTCGTCTCGCCGGAGGTGACCGCCGACCGCTCCGTCACCTTCCGTTTCAAATCGGCCAACGCCAAAGCCGTCACGCTCCGCGGACAATGGGCCAAAGATCCGCTCGCACTCACCCGCAGCGACGACGGTCTTTGGTCCGTCGCCACCACCGTCGCGCCCGGCGTTTGGGAATACAGCTTCACCATGGACGGCATCTCTATCATTGATCCGGCCAATCCCGCGATCAAACCCATGCGCGAACCGCGCACGAGCATCCTGCATATCCCCGATGCGTCGCCCGCCCCGTGGGATTTTCAAGACGTTCCGCACGGCACCGTCCATCAACACACCTATCTCTCCAAAGCTCTGGGCCGCCCGCGCGAGGTGTGGATCTACACCCCGCCAGGCTACGAAAAATCCGCTTCCACCAATTATCCGCTGCTCGTCCTCCAGCACGGCTCCGGAGATAATCAGCAGACGTGGGTCGCCCACGGTCATGCGCACTGGATTCTCGACAGCCTCATCGCCGCCGGCAAAGCGCGCCCGATGGTCGTCGTCATGCTCGATGGGCATCCGTTTACGCCCACCGGTATGCGCGACGGCGCCGGTCGTGGCAGCGCACCGATGGATGCGTTTCGCCGCGAACTCTTCGAGGACGCGATCCCGCTCGTCGAGGCCACCTATCGCGTGGAGGCAGACGTGTCGCAACGCGGCATCGTCGGCCTGAGCATGGGCGGAGGTCAGTCCCTCACCGTCGGCCTCGGCCATCTCAACCGGTTCGCGTGGATCGGATCGTTCAGCGGTGTGCCACCCGAAGAAGCCGTCGCGCAAACTGTGCTCGCCGATGCTGCCAACACCAACGCCAAGCTCCGCCTCCTCTGGATCGGCTGCGGCGCCGATGACTTCCTCCTCAAGCGCAACGAAGAGTTCGTCGGTAAGCTCAAGGCCGCCGGCGTGAACCACGAATGGCACCGCACCGCCGGCAACCACAGCTGGCCGGTCTGGCGTGGCTACCTCGCCGATTTTCTCCCGAGAGTTTTCCAACCGGCATCAGTCGCAGCTAGTCCGAAATAATCCCGCGACCCGTCACGTCTGCCCTCGCCTCGCCCTCGCCTCGCCCACAACTAAGCCACGGGAACCTGCGTGCCCGGCGCACCGCCACCCGCGAGCTGTTCATCGACGACCGCCATCAGCGCCGTCACCGAGAACGGTTTTGCCAGCACTGCCGCCGCGCCCATGAGCTTTGCGATGTGGAGATATTCCACCTTGCCCGTCGAGCCCCCGCCCGAGATTGCGATGACCTTCACCGGCACGGGCCGCTTTCTCAGCTCCATCAGAACCTCCAGCCCCTCTTTCTCCGGCATCACAATATCGGTGATCACGAGGTCGGCTTGGGAGTGTTCAAACAACGCGAGCCCTTCTTTGCCGTCGCGTGCTTCCAGCACCACATGCCCAAAGTGCTCCAGCGTTTCGCGCATGACGGCACGCAACGGCTCGTCATCGTCGATAAGAAGTATTTTAGCCATGGTCGGATCGCGGACTCTTTGGAACTACACTATTCACCGCGCTCGAAACACTTCCTCGCAAGCGCCCCGACTGGCCAGAGAAACTTTATTTTTCGCGCATTTTTCCCGAAGAAATATCATCGCAAAAGCCGTCGAAGTTACGGGTTGCTGTCAGAATTTTCGTTATCTCATATGCGCGCTTCGTTGGTAGTTCTCCATCCGCGTCGACCACGCGTCTACGACTGATCTTTCAGCCCCATGCATCCCGCCCACGCCTACCTCAATCATCTCACGCGTCGCCAATTTTTTTCCGGCGCTGGCCTCGGTGTCGGCGGTATCGCGCTGAATATGCTTTCGCCGCACCTCCGCGGCGCACCCGGCCCTCCTCTATCACCCGTCACCGCCGCGTCATCCGCGCCCGCCTTCGCGCCCGTCCACCCGCCGCTTCCGGGCTTCCCTCATTTCGCGCCGAAGGCGAAGCGCATCATCTATCTTCACATGAACGGCGGGCCGTCGCAGCTCGACACGTTCGACTATAAGCCCGGCCTACAGGCCCAGTTCAACAAAGAGCTCCCCGCCTCCGTCCGCGCCGGCCAGCGCATCACCACGATGACGGCCAGCCAGACCGGCTTCCCCGTCGCGCCCTCGATTTTCAACTTCGCCCAACACGGCCAATCCGGCACCTGGGTCAGCGAACTCCTCCCGTGGACCGCCAAGCTCGTGGACGACATCGCCGTCGTCCGCTCTGTCCACACCAACGCCATCAACCACGACCCCGCCTGCACCTTCTTGATGACCGGCAACGAGCTCCCCGGCCGCGCCAGCCTCGGCTCTTGGGTCAGCTACGGCCTCGGCAGTGAGAATAACGATCTCCCCGCCTTCGTCGTCCTCACGCCAAAATGGTCCTCGAAAGCCGCCGCGCAGGCGCTCTTCACCCGCATGTGGAGCAG